>NZ_BAAAFZ010000010.1:0-1024 GCF_039523795.1 Craurococcus roseus
CCCCCGCCCCCGCCCTCCGCGGCGGCAGGCCTGCGCCGAGCGGCGTGGGCGCCGCCGCGGTCGGCGGGAGGCATCGTCGTCGGCGGCGGCTGGGCGGCGGTGTCCATGGGGCGCGGGCGTCGTCCGGGGTTCGCCGCCCCCCTTGCACGCGCCGGGCCAACCCGCGCCGCCTCCCGCCCGGCAACCCGCGCCGCCCGGGGGGCACGATTTGCCGCCGGCCCGGCAAACGGCGCCGCCGGCGGCGCCCGAGGCGCTGGCACGGCGGGTGCACCGCCGCCCGCATCGCGCCGACACCCACCAACCGGAGTGCCCCGCCCGTGTCCCTGTTCGGTTCCTTCACCACCGCGATCAGCGGCCTTTCCTCCCAGAGCCGCGCGCTCGGCCACGTCTCGGACAACATCGCCAACAGCCAGACCGTCGGCTTCAAGCGGACGGACACGAACTTCGTGTCGTACCTCACGCAGTCGAACGAGACGTTCCACTCGCCGGGCTCGGTGATCGCCCGGCCGGACTACACCAACGCGCTGCAAGGCACGATCGAGCAGTCGGAGTCGCCGCTGTCGCTGGCGATCGGCGGCCAGGGCTTCTTCAGCGTCGCCGCGGCGGCGGGCACGGCGGCGGACGGCACGCCCCGCTTCGACGACCGGCAGTTCTACAGCCGCGCCGGCGACTTCCGCCTGGACGAGGAAGGCTTCCTGGTGAACGGCTCCGGCCACTACCTCCAGGGCTGGCCGGCGGACGCGGCGGGCAGGCCGGACCGCGCCGCGCTGGAGCCCATCCGCCTCGACCAGGCGGCGTTCAACCCGATCGCCACCGGGCGCGTGGAACTCGCGGCGAACCTGCCGGCCGGCGACGGCACGGCGGCGGCGCCGGTCAGCACCCAAACCAAGGTCTACGACTCGCTCGGCCGGCAGCACACGGTGAACCTCTCCTTCACCCGCGCGGCGGCCGGGAATTGGACGCTCGGCGTGCAGGTGCCGGACGACGTCGGCGGCGCGGACCGCGGCGCCGTGGGCTTGCGCTT
>NZ_BAAAFZ010000010.1:1052-8280 GCF_039523795.1 Craurococcus roseus
CGCCGCGGCGGCGCCCGCCGCGCCGGACGGCACCATCGGCACCTTCGCCGGCGCCACCGGCACGATGGCGCCGAGCGCGGGCGCCGCCGGCGCGCCCGCGACCGTCACCTTCACCACGGATTTCGGCCAGGGGCCGCAAACGGTCACGCTGTCGCTCGGCGAATTCGGCGAGGCGCAAGGGCTGACCCAGTTCGCCGGCGAGGAGCTGTCGGTGCGGAACCTGGAGGCGGACGGCGTGCCGCCCGGCGCCTACGCCGGCATGAGCGTGCGCGAGAACGGCGACGTGGTCGTGGGCTACGACAACGGCCAGAGCCGCGTCATCGCCCGCGTGCCGATCGTGGCCTTCAACGACCCCGACAAGCTCCAGCGGCTCGACGGGCAGGCCTTCATGCGGACGGCGGAGTCCGGCGAGGCGCGGGTGGCGGACAGCGCCTCCAACGGGGTGGGCAAGCTCGTCACCGGCTCCCTGGAGCGGTCCAACGTGGACATCGCCTCGGAATTCACCAAGCTGATCGTGGCCCAGCGCGCCTACACGGCGAACACCCGCGTGGTGACGACCAGCGACGAGATGCTGCAAGAGACGCTGAACATGCGGCGTTGACCCCCCGTTAACCGTCCGTCCGGCACCCTGGCGCCGCCATGAGCCTCGACCTAGCCCTCAACATCGCGCGGAGCGGCCTCGCCGCGGTGCAGCGGGGGCTGGCGCAGAACGCGCAGAACGTCGCCAACGCCGACACCGCGGGCTACACGCGCAAGGCCGTCGCGCAGGAGGCGCTGGTCGCCGATGGCCGGCCGATGGGGCTGCGCACGGCGGAAGCGCGGCGGGACGTGGACGCGGCGCTGGCGGTTCGGCTCGACGCCAGCCGCGCGGCGGCGGCCGGCGCGGCGGCCCGCGAGGGCCTCCTGTCCGGCGTGGAAGCCGCGCACGGCACGGGCAACGGCGACGGCTTGGCGGACGCGCTGGCCGGGCTCCGCAACGGCCTCATCGCGCTGCGCGGCGCGCCGGCCGAGGCCGGCAAGCAGATGGCGGCGCTGGAAGGCGCGCGCGGCGTGGCGGAGGGTCTGAACCGCCTTTCGGACGCCATCGGCGCCGCGCGGCAGCGCGCGCAGGACGGCATCGTGGACGAGGTGGCGTCGGCGAACGCTGCGCTGCGCGAGATCGCCGGCCTCACCTTGAAGATCAAGAACGGCGGCGACGGCGGCACGGCCTCGCTGGAGGATCGCCGCGACCTCGCCGTCGCGCGCCTGTCGGAGAGCGTGGAGGTCCGCGCGGTGCGGCGGCCCGGCGGCGACCTGCTGCTGGTGGCGCGCGGCGGCGTGGTGCTGCCGCTCGACCCGGACCGGGACGCGCTGGCGACGAGCGGCGCGACCGTGCGGCCGGGCGCGTCCTTCGCGTCCGGCACTTTGCCCGGCGTGACGCTCAACGGCATCGACGTCACCGGCCAGATCGGCGGCGGACGGTTGGGCGAATTCGTCGCGCTGCGGGACAACACCTTGCCACGCTACCAAGCCGAGGCGGACGTGCTCGCGGCGACCGTGGCGGGGCGGCTGGACGCGCAAGGCTTGCGCCTCTTCACCGACGCGGACGGCGCCGTGCCCGACCCCGCCACGGCCTACGCCGGCGGCGCGCAGGTCGGCTTCGCCGGGCACGTCCGCTTGAACCCCGCCGTGGAAGCGGACCCCGCCCTGCTGCGGGACGGCACCCACGCCGTCGCGGGCTCGGCGGGCGGCCCCACGGCCTTCGCGCCCAACCCGGCGGGCGGCCCGGCCGGCTTCACCACGCTGCTCAACCGCGTGCTCGACCACGGCCTCGGCGCCGAAGCGTCGGCCGGCGCGCCCTGGCCCGCCATCCGCACCAGCGGCCTCGGCCCGGACGGGACGCTCGCCTCGCCCTTCGCCGCGCCGCCGGGGCTGGAAGGCTACGCCGCCCGCCTCGCCGCCGCGCAAACCGGCGACCGCGCCGCCGCCACGGAGGCGCGCACGGGGGCCGAAGCGCTGCGGGGCGTGCTGGAGGAGAAGTTCGGCCAGCGCTCGGGCGTGGACCCGGACGCCGAGATGGCGGCGATGGTGCAACTCCAGAACGCCTACGCGGCGAACGCGCGGGTGCTGGGCACGGTGCAATCCATGTGGGATTCGTTGCTGTCGGCGGTGCGCTGAATCGGCGGCGCCGCCTGCGGCCGCATCCCCGCCATCCTTCCGGAGCCTCGCCGTCCTCGCCGTGTCGGGTGTGTCCGGCAAGGGAAACCGAACGGAGAATGTTCCATGCGTCGGACGATCATGGCATTGGCGGCCGCGGCGTTTCTGGCGGCTGCGGGCGGGGCCCTCGCCGCGCCGGCCATCGCCTCGCCCGGAACGCCCTGGCACGCGGCCGCCGAACGGGTCCAGTACCACCAGCATCCCGACTGGCGCGGCCCCAGTGACTTCGAAGGGGAACGCTGGCACCGCCGGCAGCAGCGCCGGGCCTACGAGGAGGAGCGTGTCGCCGAAGCGGCGCGGCGCGAGGCTTGGCGCATCGAGCGGGAGCGCGCGGAGCGCCGGGCGTGGCGGCACGCGCAGCGCGAGTGGTACTGGCGCCACAACGGCCACTGAGCTTCCGGGCCGCGCCGGTCCCCAAGGGGGACGGCTCGGCAACCGCGGGCGCGTGGCCCGCGTTGCGCGCTTCCATGACCGAGCCGACCCCGGCGCCGGCGGACGCCGACGACGCCCTCCTCCGCCTCGCGGCGGCCGTGCGCGACGCGGGCTACCGCTTCGTCACGGCGACGCCCGCGACCCACGCCCGCGTCAACGCGCGGCCCGGCAACGCCTGGGCGCGCGGGTTGGAGGACGTGTTCGGCTGGAGCCGCCCGTTCCGGCCCGAGATCCTGCCCCCGGCGGTGTTCGAGCTGATGCGGTTGGCCGGGGTGGCCGCGCCATACGGCGAAGGCGGCGATGGCTGGCGCAGCCTGGTCCGCTTGTCCTCCTTAGGCGGCGAGCTGTTCCTCCACTCCGCCTTTCCGACCGCCGAGGCGGACGCGGTGTTCTTCGGCCCCGATACCTACCGCTTCGCCTCAGCCATCGAGGCGCACCTCGAAACCCGCGCGGCGCCCGTGCGTCGGGCCGTGGACATCGGCTGCGGCGCCGGGCCGGGCGGCATCCTGGTCGCCAAGGCGCGGCCCGGGGCCGAGGTGTCAATGGGCGACATCAACGACGCCGCGCTCCGCTTCGCCCGCATCAACGCCGCGCTGGCCGGTGCCGGCAACGCCGTGGCGCGTCGGAGCGACCTGCTCGCGGGCGTTCCCGGCGACCCGTTCGACCTGGTGGTCGCCAACCCGCCCTATCTCGTCGACCCGGCGGAGCGGGCCTACCGGCACGGGGGCGGACCGTTGGGCGCGGGGTTGTCGCTGACCATCCTGGACGCGGCGCTCGGCCGGCTCGCCCCGGGCGGGACCTTGCTGCTCTATACCGGTGCCGCGGTCGTGAACGGCCACGACCCCTTCCGCGCCGAGGCCGAAGAACGACTTGCCGCGCACTCGGGCGTTGGGTGGACCTACCGCGAGGTGGACCCCGACGTGTTCGGCGAGGAGTTGGACACCGCGGCCTACGCGGAAGCCGACCGCATCGCCGCCGTGGTGCTCACAGTCACACGCAAAGGATAACGAACCGCATGCCCGAAGGCAGCTTCGCCGCCCGTCCTCTGATGACCGATGACGGAACGAACGAGCAACTTCACCGCCGCTTGGCCCGCGCCAACGAGAAGCGCTTCGCCCCCTCCCTGCCGACCGCGGATTGGAAGCGGGACATCGAGGAGACCGCCGCGTTCCAGCGCGAGGAGGGCGAGTTCCTGGAGGCGTTCCGCGCTTCCGTCGCCGGCCGCGCCGCGGAAGCGCCGACCGATGCGGACGGCTTCGTCGCGTGGTTCGAGGCCTTGGAGCAGGACGGCCCCGGGCAGAACGACCCGTTGTTCCCGTGGCTCGCCGAGCAGGCGAGCATGGACGAGATGCGCTGGTTCCTCACCCAGGAGGTCGCCGGCGAGGCGGGCTTCGAGGACCTGTCCGCGCTGACCCAGGTGAAGCTGCCGCAGCGGCCGAAGCTGGAGATCGCGCGCAACTACTGGGACGAGATGGGCCGCGGCAACCCGAAGGGCATGCACGGCCCGATGCTGGAGGTGCTGGCCGAGCGTCTCGGGCTGGAGCCCCGTCCCGAAACCACGGTGTGGGAAGCGTTGGCGCTGGCCAACACCATGGCCGGCTTGGCCGCCAACCGGCGCTACGCCTACCACTCGGTCGGCGCGCTGGGCGTGATCGAGCAGACGGCGCCGAGCCGCGCGGCGCTGGTGGCCGCGGGGCTGAAGCGGTTGGGCGTGCCGGCGGGCGACCGGCACTACTTCGACCTGCACGCGGTGCTGGACGTGAAGCATTCGGACGCGTGGAACGCCGAGGCGCTGCATCCGCTGGTCGAAGCCGACCCGTCGCTGGCGCCCGCCATCGCCGAGGGCGCGTTGATGCGGCTCGAGTGCGGCGCGGCCTGCTTCCGCCGCTACCGGCGCGAACTCGGCCTATGAGGCCCACGGGCCGCCCCCCGCCTCCGCGGGCGGGCGGCCCGTGCGGCTACCGGACGGCGAGGTTGCTGAACATCAGCACCTTGCGCTCCAGGTCGAAGGTCGCCGTGCCGCTGCGCGCGAACAGCTTCAGGATCACGTCGATGTCGTCGGCGTCGGGCTCCAGGATGTACTCCTCGACGCCGTTGTCGAGGATGAGCTGCAAGGTGAAGCGCCCCTCCTCACCGCGCTGCCGCTCGGTCCAGGACGCCTGGATGTTGGTGACCTGCCGCACGTTGTAGCGGGCCTTGAGCCGCTCTTCCTGCTGGTCCTTCTGGTCGGCCATGTCGGTCGCTCCCCTTTCCGATCAGCGGCCGGGCGACGGGTCGGAGACCACCGCCCCGTATTCCTCGAACGACGCCCTGGCCTTTTCGAGCCTGTCTTCGTCCACCTCCGCCGAGACGAGGATGGCGCCCTTGCCGACGCCCCCGGCCTGAGCGCGCTCCCCTTCCGGCAGGATCTTGTCGCCGACCGGGTCGCCCGGCGCGCCGCTGCCGCGGTGCCGCTCGGCCGCGTCGGCGCCCGAGGCGACGGTGCCGGAGGTGTTCTCATCGCCGGCCGGGCCCACCCGCACCAGCGAGCGGTCGAGGCCGTAGTCCTGCACGAGGTGTTCCACCGCCATCTCCGCCTCGCGGCGGGTGTTGAAACGGCCGGTGATGGTCTGCTTCGCCATGGTTGCCTTCGCTCCTCTCGCCGGCGGGGCGCGTCACCCGCCCCCGCCGGAGGTTTCCGTGTGCCCGGCCGGGATTTTCCGGGGGCGGCCGTCCTCGCCGAGCGCCACGAAGGTGAAGACGCCTTCCGTGACCTTTTCCGGCGCCTTGCCCCGTCCGCGGCCGCGCGCCCAGGTTTCGACCTTCACGGTGAGCGAGGTCCCGCCGGCGTCTTCCAGCGAGCAGTAACAGCTCACCTCGTCGCCCACCGAGACCGGGCGCAGGAAGCGCATCGCCTCGATGGCGACCGTGGCCACCTGCCCTTCCGCGCGTTCCGCGGCGAAGGTGCCGCCCGCGAGGTCCATCTGCGACAGCGTCCAGCCGCCGAAGACGGCGCCCCCGGAGTTGGCGTCGCGCGGCATCGCCACCGTCCGGAGGTGCGGGCCGCCCGGTACGTCCGGAAGTTGATCCGCCATGGGCCGCCCCACCCCCCTTGCTGCGCCTCCGACCGGGGTGGTTAACCCTCTCGGCCGCGCCGCGTTCCCGCCCCGCGGCGCGGGGGCGCCGCCTCCCGGCCCACCCGCCCTGGCGCCGGCCCGGTTCGGGGCGACCTTACGGTTCGTTATGGTGCGGGCGCGGCCAAAGCGGCGCAGGGTGGCCCCGTTGTTGGCAGGGCGGGTGAAACGCGGAACAGTGGTGGAGCGATTGTCGAGGAATAAGATGGCGGAGCGTTCCGGGCCGTTGCCGCTGTCCGCCGACGGTCGAGGGGCCGCGGCGGCATGAACGGGCCACGCAGGGAGGGGCGCCGGGCTTGGCTGTGCCGCGCGCGCGCGGCCGCCGCCGGCCTGCTGCTCGCCCCCGCCCCGTGGGCCGCGGCGCCGCGGGCGGAAGAGGAGCGGCACACCCCCCCGCCGGAGACCGTGGCGGCCGCGGACTGCGGGGCCGTGACGCGCGCCGGGCAGCCGTTGCAGTACAAGAACGCGCGCTTCGGCTTCACCATGACCTACCCGCCGAGCTTCATGCTGGACCCGGACAGCATCCCGGAGGGCGGCGACAGCGCCCGCTTCTGGACGGCGGACCGCCGCGCCACCGCCGTGGTGACGGGCATCCGCAACGGGCTGGGGCAGTCGCTGACGGACCTGCTCGACGAGGCGACCAAGGACATCACGGAAAACAGCCACGGCACGATCACCTACACGCGGGCCAGGGACAACTGGTTCGTCATCTCCGGCTTCATCGGCGAACGCATCTTCTACCGCCGGAGCTTCCTGTCCGACCGTTCGCGGGTGATCGGCAGCCTCTGGATCGAATTCCCGCGGACCATGCGCCCGTGCTTCGAGGACGCGGTGAGCATGATGTCCCTGTCCTTCCGGCCGAGCCCCACCTGAGGCCGCGGCGCGGCCGTTAACCCTCCCTTCAGCGGCGCGTGCGCCACTTCGCCGGAGCGGGGCGGCGGAGCGGGTTGGGGTTGGGCGGATGCGCGGGATCGACACGCTGGGGCGGCTGGACTCCGACGCGGGCCTGTTGCGCGCGCGCCTCGAAACGCTCAACCGCCAACTCGCCACCGGCCGGCGCGCGGAAGCGCCCGGCGACCTCGCGCCGCAGCTCCCGCGCGTGGCGGCGCTGCGGGCGGAGGCGACGCGGCGCGACACCTACGGCGCTGCGGTCGGCGAAGCGCTGGCGCGCGCGCAGGCGACGCAGCGAACGCTGGGCCGCTTGTCGGAGATCGCCAGCGAGTTCGGCGACGGCGTCGCCATGAAATTGGACCCGGGCGACCCGGAGGCCATCCCCTTCGCCGCAGCGCGCGCCCGCGCGGCGCTGGTCGAGGTCGGGCAGCTCCTGAACGCGCAACAGGGCGGCGAGTACCTGTTCGGCGGTTCCGACTCGGCCAACCCGCCGGTGCCCGGGCCCGACGGACTGCCGACGAGCGGCTTCGCCGCGCAGATCGCCGCCGCGGTGTCCACCCTGGCCAGCGGCGGCACCGCGGCGGCCGCGGGCGCCG
>NZ_BAAAFZ010000010.1:8303-20291 GCF_039523795.1 Craurococcus roseus
CGCCTGCGCCGCCGCGGCGAGCGACGCCGCCGGCACCACGCCCTTCTCGGCCTTTCTGTCCTCCGGCCCCGGACGGACCGAGCCGCGCCGGGGCGTGCCGGCGGAGGACGGCGCCCTGGTGCCCTACGGGGTGCAGGCCAACCGCAACGCCGCCGCGGCGTCGGGCGGCGAAACCACCGGCTCCTGGGCGCGCGACCTGTTGCGCGGCTTGGCCAGCATCGCCGCGATGACGCCCGCGCAGGCCGCCGCGTCGCCTTCCGAGTTCAGGGCCTTCGTCGCCGTGGTGCGCGAGGGCTTCCGCAGCGCCACAGGCGCCCTGGCCGACGAAGCCGGGGCGCTCGGCCTCACGGAAGCGAGGCTGGAGGGCGTGCAACGGCGCCACGCGGACGCGAACACGGCCCTGGCCGCGCAGATCGCGGGGGTGGAGGAGGTGGACCTGGCGGAGGTGCTGACGCGCCTGAAGGCGACGGAGACCACGCTCCAGGCGAGCTACGCCGCCATCGGCCGCTTGGGCGACCTTTCCCTCGCGCGGTTCCTGCGCTGAGCGTTCAGCCGGCATTAAGCGGCGGCGGCGACACTCGCCGGACCGGCCGAAGGGCGGAAAAAGGAAGGCAGCATGTCAACGCTCGTACTCGAATTGCGCCAGGGCGACATGATGGTCGTCAACGGGGCGCCCATCCGCTTCCGCAACCGCGCCCGCATCGAGCTGGCGGCGCGGGCGCGGTTCCTGTTCGGCAAGCAGATCATGCCGCCGGAGGCCGCGAACACGCCGGCGCGGCGCATCTACTTCGCCTTGCAGACCGCTTACGTCGGCACGGAGGAGGAGCGCGCCTCCGGCCTCGACGCCGCGCGCCGCCTGATCGCCGACTTCCAAGGGGCCACGACCTCGACCCTCGCGCGCGAGATGCTGGGCCGCGCGCTGGTCCTGGCCGACGCCGACGAGTGCTACCAGGCGCTGCGGCTCGCCCGCCGCGTCGTGGTGCACGAGCAGGAAGTGATGGGCTTGCCGCCCTTCGCGCCGCCGCGCGCCGCCTCCGCGGCGGTCCCGGAACCCGCCTGACGTGGCCGACGCGGCGAGCGCCATCCCCGCGCTGCGCCGGGCGCTCGCCCCGGACGCGGAAAGCAAGGCCCTGGCGCGGTTCGCCAAGGACCCGCAGCTCGTCCGCGAGATGGACGCCTTCGCCAAGGCGGCGGCCAAGGCGACCGACGTGAAGGCGGCGCTGCGCGACCCGAAGATCCTCAACGTGCTGCTGCCGGCGCTCGGCCTGCCGGACGCGGTCGGGCAACCGGGCCTCGCGCTGCGGGCGCTGACCGCCGACCCCAAGCAAGCCGATGGCTTGCTTTCGCGGCTGTCGGACAGCCGCTGGAAGGCGGCGGCGGCCACGCTGAACCTCCGCGAGCGCGGCGTCGCCGCGCTGCGCGACCCGAAGGTGCAAGCCTCGCTGGCGGACGGCCTCCGCCGCATGGCGTGGAAGAACGAACTGGACGCCGGGCAGCCCGGCGTCGGCGACGCGCTGCTGTTCCGCGACCGCGCTTCCGCCGCGACGAACGCCTACGCGGTGCTGGGCGACCCGGTGCTGCGGCGCGTGGTCACGACGGCGCTCGGCTTGCCGCAGGCGATCGTGGTCCAGCCGGTCGAGACCCAGGCGCGCGCCATCACCGCCCGGCTCGATCTCGCCAAGCTCCAGGACCCGCGCGAGGTGGCGAAGCTGGCGGAGCGCTACGTGGTGGCCGCGGCGGGCAGCGGCGGAACCGCCGCCGGCGCTTCGTCGCCGTTGTTGAGCCTGGTCCCCGCGGGCGGGTTGCTGGCCTGAGCGCTCCCCCGGCGGTCATCCCCCTTCCGGTGCGGGGATGCGTTCGACGACGCGGAAGCGTTCGCAAAAGAGCGGCATGTCCTCCGCGAACCGGCCCAGGCGGGTGAAGTACGCCCGGTGCGCGTCCCGCCAATAGGCGAGGCTCCGGTCCCCCTCGCCCTCGTCGTGGGCGAAGGCCGCGTCCACCTCGTGGAAGCGGCGCTGCTCCAACTCCACGGTTTCCACCACCGCGAGCGGCCGCCCCGACCCGCTCAGCACCACCATCAGTTTGCCGACCGCCGTCAGCAGGCCGTCGTCCACCGCCCAGCAGGTGGCGGTCTTCTTGCCGGCGAGCACGAGCGCCGCGAGTTCGTCGGCCAAGGCCGGGTTGTCGCCGAAAGAGAAGGTTTCCAGACTCTGCCAGTCCATCGCCGGCCCCTTCGCGCAGGGGACCCGTCCGCGACCTGCCGCCGGTCCGGGTCCTCCTGGTTTGACGCTCCGGCGGCCGGGCGCGATGGTCGGCGACTTGTCCCCCGCCCCGCAACCGTCTCCTGCCGAATCCCTCCTCCGCACCCACCTCCGCACCGCCGTGGTCGCCGCGCTCGGGGGCGCCGTGCTGCACCTGCTGCGGGTGCCGCTCGCCTGGATGATCGGCGCCATGCTCGCCACTGCGCTGCTGGCGTGGCACCGGCCGGTGGCGATGCCGGCCTGGGCGCGGCCGGCCGGGCTGGTGTTCCTCGGCTTGGCCCTCGGGGCCACCTTCTCCGGGCCGGTGCTGGCGGCGGTGACGGGCGCCTTGCCGGTGCTGCTGGCGGGCGGGCTGCTGTCCATGGCGGCGGGGCTCGCCGTGGTGCCGCTCTTCACGCGGTTCGCGGGCACGGACAAGCGCACCGCGTTCTTCTGCGCCATCCCCGGCGGCATCGTGGTGATGGCGATGCTGGCGCAAGAGGCGAAGGCGTCCGTCGCCACCGTGACCCTGGCGCAGACCTTGCGCGTGCTGGTGGTGGTGCTGGCCTTCCCGCCATTGATGGGCTGGCTCGCCCCGCACGGCGAGTACGGCGGCGCCTTCAGCGCGGCGCGGGAGGCCTTCTCCTGGCCGGGGCTCCTGGCGATGGCGGCGGCCGGGTTGCTGGCGGCCTGGCCGTTGCGCCGCCTCGGCCTCGCCAACCCCTGGATGCTCGGGCCTTGCGCCGTGGCGGTCGCGCTGGGCGCCGGCGGGAACCTGCCGTCCGGCGTGCCGGTGCCGCTGGTGGACGCGGCGCAGGTGGCGATGGGCGCCTCGCTCGGCACGCGGCTGACGCGGAGCTTCCTGCTGGCCTCGCGCCGCTTGGCGGTGGTGTCCGCGCTTTCGGCCGCGGCGCTGTCCGTGCTGCTGACGGCGCTCGCGGTGCCGGTGGCGTTGCTGTCCGGGCTGCCGATGGCGGCGATGATCCTCGGCCTCGCGCCGGGCGGTATGCTGGAGATGTCGCTCACCGCCCAGGCGCTGGAGCTCGCGGTGCCGCTGGTGCTGGCGTTCCACCTGCTGCGGACGGTGCTGTGCAACCTGCTGGTCGGGCCGCTGCACCGCCTCGTGCTGCGCCCCGGGGCGCCGCGCTGAAGGGCTCCGGGGAGGGCTTCGGCGGCGGTGCTTCGCGCCGCGGGCGCGGCCGTCGCCTGTTCCGCTGCGGCTCGCCTTGCTTCCTTATTGTCTCCCTTCCCCACCGGGCCTTGCCGCCCGGGCCGGGCCGGGCCCTACACTGCCCGTCGCCCTGTTCCGCGGAGGAGTGCGCGCGCCATGCCCGACGACGGCCCGAGCAAGCCCTTCATGCGCCGCCGGTCGACGGCGGACGAGCCTTCGCCGCCGTCCGTGTTCCTCGACGCGCCGAACATGCCTTGGGAGACAACCAAGTTCCCGGGCATCCGGATGAAGATGCTCCTCAACGACCCGGCCAGCGGCATGTGCACCAAGCTGATGCGGCTGGAGCCCGGCGCCGGGGTGCGGCTGCACGAGCACACGGCGGTGGAGCAGACCTGGGTGATCGAGGGGCGCTTCCTGGACGAGGAAGGCGAGTGCGGGCCGGGGCAGTTCGTGTGGCGGCCGGCCGGCAACACCCACGTCGCCTGGGCGGGGCCGGAAGGCGCGACGATCCTGGGCGTGTTCCTGAAGCCGAACGTCTTCGCCGATGGGCGGAGGTTCTTCTCGCAGGACCGCGGCGGCGGGGCCTGAGCCGGGGTCGGCGCCGTGGCCATCATGGCCGGGGACGCGGAAGACCGCTGGTGGAGCGGCGACGTTTACGAACCCTATGTGGGGCGGTGGAGCCGGTTGGTGGCGCGCGAGTTCCTCACGTGGCTGGACGCCCCGGCCGGGCTCGACTGGCTCGACGCGGGGTGCGGCACCGGCGCGCTGGCCGAGGCGGTCGCCGAACGCTGCGCGCCCAAGCGCCTCGCCGCGGTCGATCCGTCGGCCGGTTTCATCGACTTCGCCCGCCGGCGATTGGGCGGCGCGGGCGCCGAGTTGCTGCGGGCCGACGCCCGGGACCTGCCGTTCGCCGCGGGCGGGTTCGACCGCGTCGTGTCCGGCTTGGTGCTCAACTTCGTGCCCGACCAGCCGCGCGCGGTGGCGGAGATGGCGAGGGTCGCCCGGCCGGGCGGCGAGGTGGCGCTCTACGTCTGGGATTACGCCGGGGGAATGGAGCTGATGCGCCGCTTCTGGGACGCGGCCGTCGCCTTGGACCCGAACGCCCGCGCGCTGGACGAGGGCGCGCGCTTCCCGGTCTGCCGGCCGGGGCCGCTGCGCGGGCTGTTCGAGGGAGCGGGCCTCGACGGCGTGGACACGCGGGCCATCGACGTGCCAACGGCCTTCCGCGACTTCGACGAGTACTGGACCCCCTTCCTCAGCGGGCAGGCGCCGGCGCCGGGCTATTGCATGTCGCTCGGGGAGGAGGCCCGCGCGGCGTTGCGCGAACGGCTGCGCGCGTCCTTGCCCGTGCGGCCGGACGGCGGCATCCACCTCACCGCGCGGGCCTGGGCCGTGCGCGGGCGCAGGGGCTGAGGGTGGCGGGCTTCCCCGGACCCAGCCGGCTACAGCAGCGCAAGTTGCATCTCCGGCTCGCGCCGCCGCTGGGCCGGCGCGCCCGGCGCCGCGAACCGGTGGCGGTCTAGGGGCTGTGCGGCGGCGTCGGTGCCGTGCAGCTTGAGCCGCGCCACCGCCATGCGGAAGCGCTGCGCCAGCATGTCGGCGTGGGGGCCGGTGCCGGTTTGGCGGTCCCCGGAGCGGGATTGGTGGCGCACCCCAGTGCGTGTCTCCCGCACCAGGGCGAGCACGCGCGCGGCGCGGTCCGGGAAATGGGTGCGGAGCCACGCCTCGAACATGCCAGCGGTTTCCGGCGGCAGGCGCAGCAGCACGTAGCCGGCGCGGGTCGCGCCCGCTTGCGCGGCGGTGGCGAGGATGCGCTCCAGTTCGGCGTCGTTGATGCCGGGGACCACGGGCGCGGCCAGCACCCCGGCGGGGATGCCGGCGCGGGCCAGTTCGGCTATGGCGGCGATGCGGCGCATGGGCGCGGCGGCGCGCGGCTCCATCCGGCGGGCGAGAGTTGGGTCCAGCGTGGCGACGGACAGGCAGACGTGGACCAGGTTGCGTTCGGACAACCGCTTCAGGATGTTTAGGTCGCGCAGCACGCCGGCGGACTTGGTCACGATCGTCACCGGGTGGCCGAAGCGCTCCAGCACCTCCAGCACAGAGCGGGTGAGGCGCAGGGTGCGCTCGACGGGCTGGTACGGGTCGGTGTCGGCGCCGAGCGCCACCGGGCGGGGGGCGTAGCCGGGGCGGCGCAACTCCCGTTCGAGGAGGGCGGGCAAGTCGGGCTTGAGGTGGAGGAGCGCCTCCAAGTCGAGGCCCGGGGAATGGCCGAGGTGGACGTGGGCGGGCCAGGCGCGGCCGTGGACGCAGCCCATGTTCGTGTTCAGCGCATGTGTCGACTGCGCATGCACGCCCAGCGGCGAATCCAGGTCGGGGTACGGCCCGTGCGGATCGGGCCAGGAGCCGTCCAAGGGCATCGTCAACCTCCTTTATCCGCGCCGCCTGGGAAGCGGGCGCACAACCAATGGAGCGGCGACGGTGCTGGATCGCAGGTCGCCGCCTTCGCGGGCGCGAGACGATTCGTTGATGTTCATCTTATGTTCCGCGCCGCGCCGTGTCCAGGGGCCGCGTTACGCATCTCCGCTGGATGGGATGCCGTAGGTGCCGGAATATCGGAGGCCGCGCAGCGCCGGTGGAACGGCCGGCCGTCTTCCGGTAGCCGGGGTTGCGCCTCGCGTGCTCCAGCCGCCGGCCCGACGCGACGCGGTCCAGGTGGCCGCAGGGGGTGGATCTTGAGCAGGATCGCCGGGCGGTAGGCGGGCCGGCCGGCCCCCTCGGAGCCCGACGCCCCGAGGTCCGACCCGTCGATGAACGCTTCGACGACGCAGACCCGATCGTCATCGGCGACACGGTCGCACAGCACCCCGGGAGCGACGCCGCCTGCCGCCGGTCCTTGCCCACGACGAAGCGCTCCATCACGGCCCGCCCCGAAGCGGCAGGCCGGCGGCGCATCAGGTCAGCCCGTTTCCATAAGGCTTGGGCCCGGGGCGGCCTCGGCTCGGCCCTCCGCGAAGGGGTCCTAGCCGTCGGCCGCCAGTTTGTCCTGGGTCCTGGTTTCGAAGTCTTGGGCGTCGTGGCGCTCGTGCAGTTGGCTCGACGGTTCGCCGCTGACGCGGTTGACCATCCGCCCCCGCCGGACCGCCGGCCGTGCGCCGACCGCGTCAGCCCAGCGCTGCACGTTCCTGTAGTCATCCACCTGGAGGAACTCGGCCGCGTCGTACAGCCAGCCTTTCGCCAAACCGCCGTACCAGGGCCATATGGCCATGTCGGCGATCGTGTAATCGCCGCCGGCCACGTACTCGGTCTCGGCCAGGCGGCGGTCGAGCACGTCGAGCTGGCGCTTCACCTCCATTGCGAAGCGGTCGATCGGGTACTCCATCTTGGTCGGCGCGTAGGCGTAGAAGTGGCCGAACCCCCCGCCCAGGTAGGGCGCGGCGCCCATCTGCCAGAACAGCCAGGACAGGCACTCGGCGCGGGCCGCGGCCTCGGTCGGCAGGAAGGCCCCGAACTTCTCGGCCAGGTGCACCAGGATTGCGCCGGACTCGAAGACTCGGACCGGCGCCGGGCCGCTCCGGTCCACCAGGGCCGGGATCTTGGAGTTGGGGTTCACCGCGACGAAGCCGCTGCCGAACTGGTCGCCCTCGCCGATGCGGATCAGCCAGGCGTCGTACTCCGCCCCGCGGTGCCCGAGGGCCAATAGCTCCTCGAGCATGATCGTCACCTTCACGCCGTTCGGCGTTCCCAGCGAATAGAGCTGGAGGGGATGGCGGCCGACCGGCAGGTCCTTGTCGTGCGTCGGGCCCGCGACCGGGCGGTTGATGTTCGCGAACCGGCCGCCGTTGGCCTGGTTCCAGGTCCAGACCTTCGGCGGAGTGTACTCTGATGCGTTGCCCAATGCTCGACGCTCCCGGTGATCGACGCGCATGCGCGGTCGGCCGAGCCTACAGGGCGGGGCCGGATGGCGCGACGGGGGGACGTGGGCGCCGCACCGAAGCCGGCCGCCGCGGTCGGCGGCCGGGGAGGAACGAGGTCCAGCGCCCCTGCGGTCCCGCTTCGGCGAGAGGCCCGGGGGACGCCAGCGGGCGTCCACAGCCGAGGTCGACCCCGACGGCTTTCGCTGCGACGCGTTGGGGGCCGCCGCGCCCGGCACGGGGGTGAACCGGCTCAGCGGCCCGGCGCGTCCCGGACGAGCCGAACAAAGACGCCGATGAGCCCCAGCGTGGCTTCGGCGCTCGCGGGCAGCCGGTCCGGGGGCAGGGTCAGGCTGTCCAGGAATCGCCCCTCGACCGTGTAGGCGGTGAGCTCCAGGGCTTCCCCGATGATCTCGGGGCGGCACACCACCTCCCCGGCCTCGCGCCGGGCGGCCTCGACGAACGCCCGGATCTCGCCGATCCCCTCCAGGTGACCGCCCGCCTCGTCCAGGAAGTCGGCGATCGCGCCGCCCACCTCGGACGGCGGCACCAGGTCCAGCGGCACGCAACCGCCGTGCTCCGCGGCGAACCGGCCGCGCCAGCGATCAAGGGCCAGGGCCCGGCCGCGCGCTTCCGGCGTCTCGTCCTCCCCGGGCGCCTCTTCCGGGAGGCCGCCCCCGGCTTCGATGACGTCCCAGACCGGGATGGCCCAGTCCACCCGGAGGCCGACCAGCACCCCGAAGCCGCGGCGCGCGAGCTCGTCGGTGTCGCCCGGCGGCAGGTCCCGCGGTTCCCGGTCGGCCGCGAGGTCGAGCAGGACGCGGCGCACGGCCACGGGCGACAGCTCCGCGACGGCGTCGGGCGACCTCCAGCCCGGCAAGAAGCGCAGTTCCTCCTCCGGGGCGAGGCCGCCGGACGCGATCAGCCCGTCCGCCAGCGCCACGGCGTCCGGGACGGCGCCGGGCGGCAGCGCGACCGGCAGCGCAACCAGCTCGGCCCAGCCGGACGGGCCGACGGCCGCGCCCCCGGCGGCCGCGAGCATGTCGGCCCACAGCTCGGCCGCGTTCTCATCGCTTTGCCGCGCGCGGACCTTCCTGACCGCGAGGTCGAGCACATCGCTCCGGCCCGCCCCGATCAGCGCCTCCGCTAGCGCGTCGAACCCGCCGCCCTCCGGGTCCTCGTGGGCGGCGAGCAGCCGGTCGGCGGTCGGTCCGGGGGCGGGCGGGAAGCGCGGCGGCGGCGGCTCCGGGGGCGGGGCCGCCAGGCCGAGCGCGCGCAGCGCGTCGGCGCCCCGGAGCAGGCGGCCGCGGTCCACCCAGGTCCGGCGCGCTTCAGAACTGTCCTCGCGCCCGGCGAGCCAGCGCCGGAACGCGCCACGGTCGGCGCGCTGTACGAACACCTCCACGCCCCCTTCCGACATCGCCCTGCCGACGGCCCTGGCGATCCCGTTCGCCGTTTCCACGTCGGCGTCGCCGGGGCGGATCGTGTCCAGGGTGTCAGCGTCGGGGTAGATCGTGACGACGATGCCATCGAGGTCGGGCGCGACCTCGCGGGCGAGTTCCGCGGCGGCCTCGACCGGGTCATCCGCGTCGTCCATCCCCTGCATGCCCGCGTCCTCCCGTGCCCGGTTATGGCGCCGGGCCGCGCCCCGCTCAACGCGGCGCGGCCCCTCGGGCGCGCAACACCGGTCCCGCGGCCGTCGGGTTGGTTCCGGCGGACCCTGGCCGGCGGCAGGCGCTGGCCAGCACGCTCCTGGCCGGGCTCGGACGCGAAGGGGGCGCGGCGCTGTCTCGGGATGCGGCGTTCGGGCCGATCACGGTCGCGCCTGCCGCGCCGAGGCGGAGCGCGTGGCGGCACCACCCCTGCGGGCCTACGGTGGGAGCCTACGCGCACCCTCGACCGGCAGCACCCCCGATGAGCGACACCGCGACCACGGCCCGTGCCAAGCTCTGGACCGAGCCCGAGCGACCGCGCCTGCACAAGGTCGTTCTGGTCAACGACGACTACACGCCGCGCGACTTCGTCGTCACCGTGCTGAAGGCGGGGTTCCGCCTGTGCGAAGAGCAGGCCCGGCGGGTGATGATGACGGCGCACAGGCGCGGGGCGTGCGTCGTCGCCGTGTTCACGAGGGACGTGGCGGAGGCGAAGGCGACGCGCGCGACCGAGGCCGCGCGCAGGCAGGGCTACCCGCTGCTGTTCACCACGGAGCCGGAGGAGTAGGGCGCCGCGGCCGGTGCGCCGAGGCCCCGGCGGCCGGGCCGGCGGCTTTACCGACAGCATGGCCGCGATCGCCGGCACCGATCCGGGGGAGCACGTGGTCGACGTGGGGTTCTTCGCGCCTGCCTCCCCTTCGCCAGCGACAGCGGGCTCGCGCCGCTGAAGGAGCCGCGCGGCGTCGAGCGGACCAAGCGGCTGCTGGGGGAGGGAGGCGGGCTACACCGACCAGCCCGTCCGACTGGTCGGCCCGACCGACGACCTCGAGCCGATGGCGAAGGTCACGGCCGACCTGTTCCGCCGGCTTGGCCCCAACCTCAACGCGGCGACAAACGAGCTGCCGTCCGTCCCGCTCGGCTGCTTCTACTCGAACACCGCGTTGCGGCGCGTGAAGGAGGCGGCGACACCGGCACGTAGAAGTCGCTCGCCGGGTGCGCCTTGCGGGCTGGTGAAGGCCTCGGCGCAGTGGGCCAGCGCGTCCACGCCGGTGGCGGCGGTGACGGCGGGCGGCACCGTGATCGTCAGGTCGGGTCCACCGCCGCCAGGTCCGCCAGCATGTGCCGGCTCTGCACCGCCAGCTTGTTCCGCGCGGCGGGGTCCGTCACCGACGCCCGCGTGCCGGCCTCGCTGCCGGTGCCGGAGGTGGTGGCCGCTTGCGCCAGCGCGACAACTCGCCCGTTCACCTTCTCCGGCCCGGCCACGTCCGCGGTCGTCTGGCCGCGGCCGGGCAGCACCGCGACGAGCTTGGCAAAGTACATGGCGCTGCCGCCGCCGAAGCCGACGGCCAGGTCGGGTTTCGTCCTCTCGGCCAAGGCCAGGGCCTTCTCCAGGTTCGGCACGTCCGGCTCCGGCTTCACCTCGCCGAAGGCCGCCACCTCGCCGGGGAGGCCCAGCACGTCGACGCGGCCGGCGTTGAAAGCGTCTGAAACCACCAGCGCGCCGCGACCCTTTCGCCGCCGCCCAGCGGCCGACGGCGGACACGGCGCCCGAGCCGAACTCGATGGAGGGCGGGCGGAGCAATTCGATCGAACCGGAAAGGTCGGGCATGGCGCGGTGCTCCTCCGTCAGGCGCGGGCGGCGGCCAAGCGCTCTGCGTACTCGATGGCCTCGACGAGGCTGCGCTCGCTGGCGATGCCCTTGCCGGCGATGTCGAAGGCGGTGCCGTGGTCCACCGAGGTGCGGACGATCGGCAGGCCGAGGGTGATGTTGACGCCCGACAGGTCGCGCCACCCGCCGGTGGCCGGGTCCACCTCGAAGCCCAGCAGCTTCACCGGGATGTGCCCCTGGTCGTGGTACATCGCCACCACCGCGTCGTACCGGCCGGCGCGCAGCTTCACAAAGACCGTGTCGCCCGGCACCGGACCCGCCACGTCCAGCCCGTCGGCCACGGCGCGGGCGATGGTGGGCGCCGACACCTCCTGGTCCTGCCGGCCGAACAGGCCCCCTTCCCCGGCGTGCGGGTTGAGCGCGGCCACCGCGATGCGCGGCTCGGGGACGCCGAGGTGCAGCAGCGCCTCGTGCGTGAGGTCCAGCACCAGGCGCAGGCGCTCGGGCGTGAGGCGCTTCGGCGCGTCCTCCAGCGCGACGTGGGTGGAGACGTGGCTGACGCGCATGTTGCCGTGCGCCAGCAGCATCACCGAACCCTTCGCGCCGGTCAGCGCCGCCAGCATCTCGGTGTGGCCGGCGTAGCGGTACCCCGCCTTGTTCAGCGCCTCCTTGTTCAAGGGCGCGGTGACGACGGCGCCGACCTTGCCGGCCTCGGCCAGCCGCACGCCGCGCTCCACGGCGAGGTAGGCGAAGCGCCCGCCGTCGGCCGAGAGCACCCCGGGCAGGATCGGCTCCCCCTCCGGCCCGGCTTGGAGGAAACAAAGGCCCGGCCACGCGCCGACGGTGTCGGCGTCGGTCACGTCGGGGATGGAGAGGCCGGGCGCCAGCGCCGCGCGCGCTCGCTCCAGCGCCGGGCCGCTGCCGATCACCAGCAGCCGCAGGTCGCCGGCGGCTATGCGCGGACCGAGCGCCTCGCACGCCTTGACGATGATCTCGGGGCCGATTCCGGCCGGGTCGCCCATGGTGATCGCAATGTGCCGCGGCTTCATGATGCTTCGTCGCTCCCGAAAGACACGCCGTTGTCGGAAAGGAGGTCGCGCCAGAGCGCGTCGGCGCCGAACGCGCCGGATTTGGACACCACGTCGAGCCCGTCCCAGGCGCCGCCGCGCAGGACGGAGCGCGGCACGCCGGGCGCGACCTGGCCGACCGCTTCCAGGCAGCGCGCGCCGAGCGCGTGGCAGAGCGCCTTCAGCGTCTCCCCTCCGGCGGCGATGAGCGTGCCCGGCCGCGGCAGGGCGCGCACGAGGCGGCCGAATTCCGCGGCGATGCGTTCGGCGGCGGCCGCGCGGTCGAGGCCCGGCGGCAGGCCCAGGCTGGCCAGCGCCACGCCGCGCGCCGCCAAGCG
>NZ_BAAAFZ010000011.1:0-28176 GCF_039523795.1 Craurococcus roseus
CACGGGCGGCCCGAAGAACAACTCGGCCTTGCCGTTGTTCCGCGGCGGCTGGGCTTGCGCCGCCGTCGCCGCTTGCGGCGGCCGGCGGTTGCGGTCCGGCCGCGCGCCTTGGCGGTTCTGCGCGGGTCCGCCGGCGCCGCGGCCTTCGCGCCGCGGGCCCGCGAAGGGCCGCGGCTGGGCCACGCGGAGCGGGGTCGGCGGGCCGTACTGCCCTTCCTCCAGCGGCACCGGGTCCAGGATGCGGAAGCCGAGCGCGGCCAGCGCCGTGCCGAGCATGTCGCCCTTCACGCCGAGGCGGCTGGCGAGGTCTGGCGGCGGCGGCACCGGGGCGCGGCGCGTGAGGAAGCCGAGTTCCGCCGCGATCCGCTCCGCCACGTCCAGGCGCAGCATCACCGGCCCGGCCGGCAGCCAGCCCATCGCCTCGGCGAAGCCGGAGGGCCAGATCATGTGGGGCGGCGGCACTTCCCCGTCCGGGACGGGGCGCATCGACAGCGCGATCAGGCCCGGCGCCGGCAGGGTCGGCACGGGCACGTCGCGGATCAACGACCAGATCTGCGCCCTGAGCGCCATGGCGCGCGGCTTCAGCGCCTCCGGGATGAACAGCGCGAAGCGGCCGGCGCGGATGCCGATGCCCTTGAGCTTCTGCCGGACCTCGGGCGCGATTTCGCGCTCGGTGGCGCCGGGGGCGATGCCCAGGTGCTCGCGCAGGAGGAAAGCCGGGCCGCGCAGCGCGCCGTCGGCTTCCGCTTTGGCCTCGACGGCGGCGATCGCACCCAATTCGCGGGCGACCAGCCCCTCCATCCATTTCGCCAGCCGCGCGCGGACCCGTTCGCGTTGGGCGCCGTCGAGGAACTCGCTGGCGAGGACGTCCACCGCGGGCTTGGACGGCTCGGGGCCGGGGCGGAGGCGGGCCACCTCCGCGGGCTCGCCGCCGGGCGCCGTCCAGGTGATCCGGTGGTCGGGCGTCAGGGCGAAGGCGTCGTCGGCCGCTGTTTCCAACGCAGCGACCCGGCGAGGCATCTCCTCGCGCAGCGCGCGGCGGGCGGCGCGCAGCACCAGGCGCCGCTCCTCCTCCGTCTTCTCACCGGCCTCCGGCTGGAACAGGAAGCCGGACACGCGCCCGACCGGGTGGCCTTCCACCACCACCTCGCCCTGGCGGGTGACGGCGGAGAGCAACTCCTCCTCCGTGTCGTCCAGGCGGCGGATGAGGTGGGCGGCGCGGCGGTCCACGAAGCGCGCGGTGAGGCGCTCGTGCAGGGCGTCCGAAACCGCGTCCTCGGCGGCACGGGCCTCGTTCTGGAAGCGGGCGGCGTCGCCCACCCAATCGGCGCGGGCTGCGACGTAGGACCAGACGCGGATGGAGGCGAGCCGCGCCATCAGGGTGTCGAGGTCGCCCTCGACGTTGCCGATGGTGGCGATCTGCCCGGCCACCCACTCGTCCGGCAGCCGGCCGTCCTCGGCCAGGTGGCGGAAGATGCGGCCGCAGAGCGCGGTGTGGCTGTCGTCGGCCAGCTTGCGGAAGTCTGGCACCTGGCAGGCTTCCCAGAGCAGGCGGACGCGGGAGCGGCTCCCATCCGCGAGCTTCCGGATCTCCTCCTCCCGGGCCAGCATGGACAGCGTGATGTGGTCGGTCGCGTCGTGGCCCTTGGCGAGGCCGGGCGTGGGCGGCGGCGTGGCGAGGCTGTCGAGCAGCGCGTCCACGCCGGAGAAGTCGAGGTCGCTGTTGCGCCAGGCGAGGGTCTGCAGCGGCTCGAAGTCGTGCTTCTCGATCTTGTCCACCATCTCGTCCGGCAGCGGCGGGCACTCGCCGGTCGGGCCGAAGGTGCCGTCGCGCATCCCGCGGCCGGCGCGGCCGGCGATCTGCGCCGCTTCCTGGGGGGAGAGGGCGCGGATGGCGTGGCCGTCGAACTTGGTCAGGGACGCGAAGGCGACGTGGTCCACGTCCATGTTGAGGCCCATGCCGATCGCGTCGGTGGCGACCAGGAAGTCCACCTCGCGCTCTTGGTAAAGCGCCACCTGGGCGTTGCGGGTGCGGGGCGACAGGCGGCCCATCACCACCGCGCAGCCGCCGCGGCGCCGGCGGATCGCCTCGGCGATGGCGTAGACCTCGCCGGCGGAGAAGGCGACCACGGCGCTCCGGGGGGGCAGGCGCGTGAGCTTGGTCGGGCCGGAATGGGTGAGCTGGCTGAGGCGCGGGCGGGTCTCGACCTCGGCCCGGGGCACCAGGCGCTGCAACAGCGGCCGGATCGTCTCGGCGCCGAGGAACATGGTTTCCACCATGCCGCGGGCGTTCAGGAGGCGGTCGGTGAAGACGTGGCCGCGGTCCGGGTCGGCGCAGAGCTGGATCTCGTCCACAGCGACGAACTCGGTCTGCCGGTCCAGCGGCATCGCCTCCACCGTGCAGGCGAACCATTTCGCCTCGGGCGGGACGATCTTCTCCTCGCCCGTGATGAGCGCGACGTGGCGCTCGCCCTTGGCCGCGACCATGCGGTCGTAATTCTCGCGCGCGAGCAGGCGCAGCGGGAAGCCGATGATGCCGCCGGCGTGGGCCAGGAGGCGGGTGATCGCCAGGTGCGTCTTGCCGGTGTTGGTCGGGCCGAGCACGGCGCGGACCCTGGCATCGAACATGGGGCGGTGGAGGTCCGACATGGGCGGCACCATTGGCCGGGGCCGATGCGATTTGCAACCGCGTCGACGGGGCGCGGCGCGCGGCGGATGGCCGTCCCTGACACCAACCGGCGGCACCGGGCCGTGACGCGGCGCACCGTCCGCCGCGCCGCGGCGGATGGAAGGTGCGGCCGGGCGCCGGGCGCCGGCCCCACAACTCGGGAGGGCACCATGTCGGAAACCGCGGCCCTGTCGCCGCCTACGCCGGACAACGACACCGACGGCGACGCCAAGGTCGTTGCCATATCAGGCACGACCGCCTCTCGCGGCCAAACCGGCAGCGTCCCGCCGGAAAGCGGCAAGGCGGCCGATCCCGTTTGGCTGGGCGAGGCCCGCAAAGAGGCGGCGCGCATCGAGTACGACTGCCAGTTCCACGCGGAGGCGCAGTTCGAAGCCTGCGCGCGCTGGGCGCGTTGGAGCACCGCTTTGGGCTTCGTGTCCGCCGTGCTCGGCGCGCTGACCGCCAGCGCCGTCGCCAGCGTGTTGGGCGACGCGGGCCTGGGTGTGGGCGTCCAAACGGCCGCCGAGACCGCTGCCCGATCCCAGAACGACTGGCCGACGGTGCTGAAGCTCTGCATCGCCTTCGGCGCGCTATTTGCCGGGGTCGTGGCCGCCGCGGTGCGTTTCCTCGACCCCCAAGGCCGCACGGCCCAGCACGGCGCCGCCGGCAAACGCTACCGGGCGCTCGCCGACGAGGCGCGCCAGTTCCGCAACCTCGAAGCGACCGCGGACGCGACGCGGGACAACCTGTTCCATCACCTGCAAACGATGATCAGGCACCGGGCGGAGATCCACGAAGCGGCGCCGGTGGTGCCGAAGAAGGCCGTCGCCGCGACGCGCGCCAAGGCCAAGAACGATGCCGACTTGGTCGGGCTGGCCGAAAAGGCGGGGCGGGGAGCGCCGGCCTAGCCACGCCCGGAGACGGGCGGGGCAGTCGGCTCGGCTTGGCAAGCGGGGCGCCATCGGGGCAGCTTGCGCCGGCGTGCCCCCGTTCCGCCCTCCCGCGTCCCCAGGCGTCCCCGTCCGCTTCGCCCTGCTCTTCGCCGCGCAGTTCGCGGCCATAGGCGCCATGATGCCGTTCCTGCCGGTGATGCTCCAGGCCAAAGGCCTTTCGGCCGAGCAGGTCTCGGCGGTCCTGGCCGCGGGTTCGGCGGTGCGCCTGCTGGCGGCGCCGGCCATCGGGCGCGGCGCCGACGGGTTGGGCGACCCGCGGCGCGTGCTGGTGCTGGCCGCGGCCGTCGCGGGCTGCACCGCCTTCGGCTACGCGCTGGCGCCCGCCGGCTTCGTGCCGTTGCTGCTGGTGGCGCTGCTGCACAGCCTGTTCCTGGCGCCGGTGGTGCCGCTCTCGGACGCGCTCTGGCTCGGCGCCTCCCGCCGGCTGCGCCTCGATTACGGGCGGGTGCGCTCTGCGGGGTCGGCCGCCTTCATCCTCGGCGCCGTGGCCGCCGGGCAGGCGGTGGCGCTGGCCGGGCCGGTTTCGGCGGTGTGGCTCTACGCCGGCGGGCTGTTGCTGGCGGCGTTGGCGGCGCGCGGCCTGCCGGCGGAGCCGGGCGCGGACGGGCGCGGACGGGCGGGCTTCGCGGCGCCGTTCCGCGAGGCGCCGTTCCGTTGGCTGCTGCCGCTGTCGGCGCTGATCCAGGGCAGCCACGCGCTCTACTACGGCTTCTCCACCATCCACTGGACCGCGGCCGGGCTGTCGCCCGCCGTCATTGGCTTGCTCTGGGCCGAGGGCGTGGTGGTGGAGGTGCTCATGTTCCTGTGGAGCGCGCCGCTGGTGGCCCGGCTGGGGCCGGCCGGCCTCGCCTTTCTGGCCGCCGGCGCCGGCGCGGTCCGTTGGGCGGTGACGGCCGAGACCACTTGGCTGCCGGCGCTCGCGGCGGCGCAGGCGCTGCACGCCCTCACCTTCGGCGCGCAGCACCTGGGGGCGATGCGCGTGCTGGCGCGGATGCCGCCGGGTCAGGCGGCGACGGCGCAGACCCTGCACTCCTCTTTGGGCACGGGCTTGGCGATGGGGGTGCTGACGCTCCTTTCCGGACCGCTCTACGCGAGGTTCGGCGGGAACGGGTTTTGGGCGATGGCGGGGCTCTGCGCGGCGGCCTTGCCCTTCGCGTTGGGGCTGCGTGCCGCGCTGCGGCGTCGCCGGCATTGACGCAGGTCATCGCGCACGGGTCGGAAGGGCCGCATGCAGCAGGGCGTGCCCAAGACAAGAGGGGAGATCCTCCGTGCGTTTCTTTCCGGCAGCCGCCTTCGCCTGTGCCGTGCCCGTCGCCGCGGCGGCGCAGCCCTACGGCCCTGAGATGGTGGTCGAGCGCTTCCTCGACACGTTCCGCGCCGGCGACCTCGACGCGATCGTGTCGCTGCACGCGCCGGACGCGTCCTGGCTGCCGACCACGGGCGGCCCGAGGCTCGACGGCCGGGACGCGATCCGGGGCTACTACCAGCGCATCTTCGCCGGAACCCAGGCGCGGAGCATCACGCCGAGCAACGAGCGTTGGCAGCCCTTGGGCGACGACGTCGCGGTCCGCAGCGCCGACATCCGGATAGACCAGAAGACGACGGACGGCCGCGCGCTCGTCACCTTCGCCCGCCTGACCGCGGTGTACCGCCGCGACGAGGGCGGCGGCTGGAGCATCGTCCACCAGCACAGTTGCCAGCGGCCGGCCGCGCAGTAGCGTCCGCCGGCGTGATTCCCGGCGCGGCGCCGGAGGGTCGCGGGGCGCGCGGCCGGGTAGGCGAGGCCGAGGGGCGCGTGTAGCCTCCCGCCGACGGCCGGACCGAAACGATGTCGCGCCGGGCCGAGGGAGGATCGCCGGATGGGTGTTTCGCGCCGCGCCCTTCTCACCCTTGCCGCCGCTGCCGGCGCCATGCCCGCGGACGCGGCGCGGGCGCAGGACTTCCCATCCCGGCCCGTCACCATCATCGCCGCGGGGGCGGCCGGCGGGCCGACCGACACCATCACCCGCATCCTCGCCGACGCCATGGGTCGGCACCTCAGCCAGCCCGTGGTGGTGGAGGCGACCGGGCCGGCGCACGTCGCCACGCAGCGCCTGACGCAGATGCGGCCGGACGGCCACACCCTGATGGTGACGAACGTCGGCATGGCGGCGAGCGCCACGCTGTTCCGTCGCCTGCCCTACGAGATACCCGGGAGCTTCGCGCCGCTCGGCTTGGTGTCCGACGCGGCCATGACCCTGGTCGCGCGCCCCGGCTTCCCCGCTGCCGACGCGGCCGGGTACATGGAGGCGCTGCGGCGGGAGAAGGACAAGCTGAACCTCGCCACCGCCGGCCTTTCCTCCGCCGCCAACCTGTGCGGTCTGCTGGTGCAGCAGGCGGCGGGGGCGCAGGCGACGATCGTGGTGTTCCGCGGCACGGGCCCGGCCATCGCCGAGCTGATGGCCGGGCGCATCGACATGCTTTGCGACCAGGCGACCAACACCGTGCCCTACATCCGCGACGGGCGCGTGCGGGCCTACGCCGTCACCAGCTCGCGGCGCCTGCCCGGATTGCCGGACCTGCCGACCATGGCCGAGGCCGGCTTCCCGGGCGTCGCCATGAGCGCGTGGCACGGGCTGTTCGCGCCGGCCGGCACGCCGGAGCCGGTGCAGGAGGCGATCGCCGACGCGCTGCGCCGCGCCCTGCGGGAGGAGCGGCTGCGCGCGCGCTTCGCCGACCTGCTGACCGAACCGGCGACGGAGGAGCGCGCCACGCCTGCGTTCCACCGCCGCTTCCTCTCGGAGGAGGTGGAGCGCTGGCGGCCGATCATCCAGGCGGCCGGCGCCTACGCGGACTGAAGCCGCGCCGGGATGCCGTCGTGCTCGCCGAAGTCCGGGGCGAGCGGCCGGCGTTCCTCGAAGGACAGCCACAGGCGCAGCATCAAGCGGCGGCGCCCCGGCTCCGGCCAGTCCTCGAACTCCGTGCGGGCGTGGGCGGTGGTGTAGTTGTTGCAGAACTGCATGTCGCCGGGTTCGAGCATCATGTCGAGGCGCATGTCTTCGCGCGCGCAGAGCGCCGACACCAGCTCCAACGCTTCCCGCTCGGGCCCGGTCAGCGGCACGCCGCGCCTCTGCGCGCCGGTCTCGATCGGGTTGCGGATGAAGCGGCAGGACAGGACGCCGGCGTGCTCGCTGAACACCGGGATGGCGCGCGGCGAGACGCCCGCGGGATTGTCCGCCGCCTCGCGCTCCGAATAGTGGAAGCCGCGGCGGAGGATGGGCAGCAGGTCCGGGCGGGTGCGCCGGATCTCCTCGTGGACCGCCATCGTGCTGACCACGCTGGACAGCCCGCCCTCCTTCGCCCGGCGCTGGCACAGCAGGCCGACGAGGTCGCAGCGGTCGGTGTGGAAGTCGAGCCGCGCGCGGGTCTGGTAGCCGCGGGTACTGGCGCTGCCGTAGGTGCGGCCCTCGTCCATCACCCGCCCGAGCAGGTCGCCGTGCGAGTTCTGCGACACGGGGCGGCCGAGGTGCGTGCCGATGCCCCAGAACACCGCTTCGCGGTCCTCCTCGCCGAAGCGGTCCGGTGGAAGGCCGGTGAGCAGGAAGAAGCCGCGCCCGGTGCGCGCCTCTTCCAGCAGCGCGGCGAGGCGCGGGGCCAGGCCGGGCAGCGGGAAGCCGGTGCGGGTGATGGCGGTGGCGGTGGCGGGCAGGCCGCGCGAGCGGACGCGGCGCAGCGCGGCGGCCAACTCCTCCACCTCCGAGTCGGTCAGGCGGTGCGACCAGCCTTCGGTTCCCGCGAGGTCGGCACCCCGCCAAGCGCTGGCTCGCACGACGGCGGCGGCGTTGTCGGGCATCACGGCGCCTTTCAGTCCAGGGACAAGCCCAACACGCGGATGAGCGGCCAGTAGATCGCCCGCTCGGACGCGATCAAGCGCTGGTGCTCCTCCGGCCCGCCCGAGAGCGGGTCGAGCCCGATCTCGCGCATCCGGCCTTGCACGGTCGGATCGGCTAGAGCGGCGGCCAGTTCGGCGGTGAGGCGCGCCGCCACGTCGTCGGGCGTGCGCACGGGCGCGGTGAGCCCTTGCCAGGCGTAGGCTTCGAAGCCCGGCAGGTTGAACGCCTCGGCGGCGGTGGGCACGTCGGGGATCGCGGGGAGCCGGGCCGGGGAGAGCAGCGCGAGCGGCCGCACGCGCCCCGAGCGGATCACCTCCGCGCCCGCGGCCATGTCCAGCACCGCCGCCTCGACCGTGCCGGCGACCAAGTCGTTCATCACCGGCGCCATGCCGCGGTAGGGCACGTGGTTGAGCCTCACGCCGAGGTCGCGCGCCAGCCGCTCCGTCGCCAGATGGTGCGGGCTGCCGATGCCGGGGGAGCCGTAGTCCATCGCGCCACCCCGGGCGCGGGCGCGCTCGGAGAAGCCGGCGGCGTCCACCGCGCCGCCCTCGCGCTTGGCGCAGAGCACGAGGTGGAAGCGCGCCATCAGGCCGAGCGGGCGCAGCCCGTTGTCGGCGTCGAAGGGCAGCCGCTTGTAGAGGGCCGGGTTGAACACCAGCGTTTCGTTGCCCGCCGTGAACACGGTGTAGCCGTCCGGCGGGGCGTTCGCGGCGGCTTCGGCGGCGATGTTGGTGGCGGCGCCCGGCCGGTTCTCCACCACCACCGGCGTCCCGAGCCGCGCCGACATGGCGGCGCCGACGAGCCGCGCCAACACGTCGGTGCCGCCGCCGGCGGGGTAGCCGACGATCCAGCGCACCGGCCGCTCGGGCCAGGCGGCGCGCGCGGCGCGTGGGGCGACAGCGAGCGCGGCCGTCGCGAGCAGCGCCGCGCGCCGGTGGACGGTGCGGTCGTTCATTCCCTTGTCGGCCGTGCCGCCGTCATTCCGCCGCCGCTTTGGGCGCGTCGAAGAACTTGTTCTTGAGCCCCTTCTGGTTCTCGTAGATGGAGCCTTGCAGGTCCGCCGGCGGCAGCGGCAGCCGGACCGGGACGGGCGCGAGCCGCGGCTCGATGCCCGGCGTGCCGGCCACCATCAGCGCGTCGTACTTCTCCAAACCGTCCGGGAAGCCGAGCAGCGGCCACGCGTCGGCGGCGCGGAACTGGAACAGCAGCAGGCGACGCTCCCTGTCCGAAGTGTTGGGCGCCGAACCGTGGACCGCGCGGACGTGGTGGACGGTGATGGAACCGGCCTTGCCGGTCAGCGGCACCGCGGCCGAGTAGTCCACCTCCTTGCGCGAAGGGTCCATGGCGCCGCAGAACCGGCCCTCGGCGTGGTGGTCGAAGACCGGGCCGCGGTGCGAGCCGGGGATGACCAGCAGCGGGCCGTTTTCCAGGTCCATGTCGTCCATGCACACGCCCACGGCGGCGAGGTCGTCGTTGGTGTGCGGGTAGAAGGCCCAGTCCTGGTGCCACTCCACCGCCGCGCCGAAGCCGGCCGACTTCATGTTGAGCTTGGCGGTGTCGAAGCGGATGTCCGGCCCCCACAGGTCTTGCAACACCGCCACGATCTTCGGGTGCTTCACCAAGCGGCCGTAGGCGTCGTGGTGCAGATGCGGCGATTTGATGCGCCGCACGCGCGGTTGAGCGGCCGAGTGGCTGTCCTCCAGGTCGTATACCGCGTCGTGCGCCGTCAGGCCGCGCGCCCGCTCCACGAAGCCGTCGGTGACGGCGCGCAGTTCGGCCACCTCTTCCGCGCTCAGCACGTCGGGCACGACGATGGCGCCGACGCGCTCGTACTCGTCCTTTTGCGCTTGGGTGAGCATCGCTCCCTCCGTTCAGGTCCGGTAGTGGCGCTGCGCGGCACGCACCGCCTCGCGCACCGAATCCGCCGGCCGCTGCTGGCCGGTGACGACGCGGGCGAACATGTCCACCACCACCCAGTTCTCCGCCACCGCTCCGGTGGCCGGGGTGATCGGCCCCTTGTAGCCCTCGTAGAAGGGCGTATCCATCGCCGCGCTGTAGACCTTGAGCTTGGGGTCGGAGGACCAGACCGCGCTCGCCCCGTAGTTCTTCAGCGGCTGCGACCAGTAGCCGAGGCACCCCGTCAGCCAGGGGTCGTATTGCGGCGCCTCCATCATGAAGCGCAGGTACTCCTTCGCCGCGTTGGGCGCGCGGGTGTAGCGCGGCACCATGGCGTTGAGGGTGAGCGCCGTCTCGGGCGCCTTGGCCGCGGCGCCGTAGGGCATCTCCGCGTGCTCGGTGTCGGCGGCGATGGCGTTCTGCGCCGCGTCCTGCGCGGTCTTGAGCGAGTAGTAGATGGAGACGCCGTTCTGCGTCAGCCCGATCTCGCCGGCGACGAAGGCGCGGTTGTTGCTCGCGCCGTTCCAGGCCATCGTGCCGGGGATCATCGTCTCTTGCAGGGCGCGCGCGTAGTCGAGGGCGCGGAGCGTCGCCGGCGTGTCGAGCGAGACCTTGCCGTTCTCGTCCACGAGCGAGACGCCATGCGACCAGAGCAGCCAGTTGGCGTAGGCCGGCGCGTCGCCCGGCGCGTGGCTGAGCGCGAAGCCGCACGGCCGGCCGATGCGCTTCAGGCCTTGGCAAAGACGCAGGAAGGCGTCGAGGTCGTTCGGGATGCCGTCGAAGCCGGCCTCCTTCACCCAGGCGGCGCGGTACACCACCGGGCTGGTGGTGCCGCCCATGGGCAGGCCGAGCCAGGCGCGGGAGTTGAAGCGGCGGCCGTAGGTCTGCGCCAGCTCGTGCCAGCCGCCGTACTTGGCGCCGAGGTAGTCCGCGAGGTCGGTCAGTTCGATGATCTTGTCGGCGTACAGGTGCGGGTCGGCGCCGAAGCCGATGATGACGTCCGGCCCCTGCCCGGTGTTGGCCGCCACCGCCACCTGCACCGGCATGTCCGGCCAGTTGACGTAGTCGATCCGCACCTCGACGCCGGTCTCCTCGGCGAATTTGCGGCTGTTCGCGTTGAAGATGGCCTCGTCGGGGTCCACGAACTTCGCGGGCCGCAGCACGCGCAGGCGGGCGCCGCGTTCCACGGCGAAGCGGGGCGCCGGCACGTCGGCCGCGGCGATGGCGGCGGAAGCGGCGGGCGGCGGCGCGGCGGCGACCAGCACCCCGGCCCCGAGCGCGCCGGCAACGGCCCGGCGGCGGCTGATCGGCTCCATCGGCGGCGTCCCTCCCAGGACCGGCGTTCTTGTCGCTGACGCTACGGAACGACCCGCGGCGAGTCGAGCCCCTCGCGCGCCGTTTCGGCGGCGAGCCAGTCCACCACGGCGCCCAGGGCGTCGCACTTGGCCAAGCCGCGGCCGCGCGCCTCATCGAAGGCGGCGACCTGGCGGTCGGCGCTGGTGCCGGAGGCGACGATGGCGCGGGCGGCCTCCGCCTCGGCGGCGCAGCCCAGCGCGTCCGCGTCCTCCGCCACCAGGGCGAGGGCCCGCTCCAGGTGCTCCGCCACCGGCGCGGCGGAGGCGACGGCTTCGTCGATCAGGCTGGCGCGCGTCCCGTCCCGCTGCGCGCGCCAGAGGTTCTCGGCGGCGATGGCGCGCGAGGCCCCGGTCATCCCCCTGTTCAAGTCCGGGCGGCGGTCGACCAGGCGCACGAGGCAGCGCCACAGCGCCGCGACGGCGAGCGTGTGGTCGAGGCTGGTGCAACTGTCGGCGACGCGGAGCTCCAGCGTCGGGTACTTCACCGAGGGCCGCACCGCCCACCACAGGTAACTCGCGTCCGGAATGGCGCCCGCCGCGGTCATGACGCGCACGAGGCGCTCGTAGTCCTCCGGGCCGGCGAACAGCTCGGGCAGGCCGGTGCGCGGCATCTCGCCGAAGACGCTCAGCCGGTAGCCGGCGAGGCCCGTCGCGTGGCCCTGCCAGAAGGGCGAGGCGGCCGACAGCGCCAGGAGCAGCGGCATGAAGGGCATCAGGCGGTTCATCAGGTCCACCCGCGCTTCGGGCCGGGGCACCTCGACATGGACGTGCATCCCGCACACCACGGTGCGCCGGCCCACGAGGCGCAGTTCGCGCGCCAAGCCTTCGTAGCGGTCCTTCGCCGTGGGGCTCTGGCGCGTCCAGCGGGCGATGGGGTGGGTGCCGGCGGCGAAGACGAGGAGGCGCTGTTCCCGCGCGATCCCGGCCAAGCCGGCGCGCAGGCCGGCCAACACCTCGCGCGCTTTCCCAAAGCTGGCGGAGGGCGGCGTCGAGGCCTCCACCTGGAATTGCAGCAGCTCCCGCTCCGCCCCGGGCAGCCGCGCGCCGGCCGCGGCGTGGAAGGCTTCGAGGGCGCGGCGGCGCGGCGTGCCGCGGGTGGAGGCGTCGGCGAGGAAATACTCTTCCTCGATGCCGAAGCGGTAGGCCGTGTCCAAAGCGCGCGCTCCTGTCGGTGGAAGCGGGTCGATCCGCGTGAGATCCCGAACTCCCGGGGAGGCGCGGCGTTCAGACGGGACCGGCCCCGACCGCTCCGCGGGCCGCAGGAACGATCCAAGCAACGAAGGAGTTTCCGCCATGGGCTTGCTGTCGAAGCCGATCAAGACGCTGGACGACCTGTTCGTCCACACGCTCCAGGACATCTACTACGCGGAGCAGCAGATCGCGAAGAACCTGCCCACCATGATCGGGAAGGCGACCGACCCGCAGCTCAAGCAGGGTTTCGAGACGCACCTGCAAGAGACGCAGAACCAGATCAAGCGGCTGGAGCAGGTGTTCCAGATGCACGGCCAGCCGGTGAAGGGCGTCACCTGCGCCGCCATGGACGGCATCCTCGAAGAAGCGACCGACACCATGAGCGACGTGGGCGACAAGGAGGTGCTCGACGCCGCCATGCTCTCGTCCGCGCAGGCGATCGAGCACTACGAGATCACCCGCTACGGCACGCTGGTGGCCTTCGCCAAGCAGCTCGGGCGCGAGGACTGCGCTTCCGTGCTGCAACAGAACCTCGACGAGGAGAAGGCGACGGACAAGAAGCTCACCGCCATCGCCGAGAGCAAGGTGAACCGCAAGGCCGCTTGACGGCGCCGAGGGGCCGCCGTCGCCGCGGCGGCGGCCCTGTCACCCCGCCGGCAGCACGCGCTCCAGCGGGACGCCGCGGCAGTCCATCTCGTATTCGAGGTCCCGCACCGGCGGGCGGCAGAACTGCCAGGTGAGGCCGTGCCGGGCCGCGCTTCTGCGTGCCACCTCGTCCGCCAGGAACGGGTGGATGTCGTGGACGGTGTAGGCCTGGACGGCGGTGGTGTCCGCCCAGCCGAAGCCGCCCAGCGCGGCCATGCGCCGCTCCATCTCGCCCAGCACCCAGCGCGCCTTCTCGCGCAGGCCGGCGGGCGAGGTGTCGCCGAGCGCGACGATGTGGTCGCGGTAGTTGGCGTGGCCCTCGGCCGCCTCGCCGCTGCCGGCTACGACGAAGGAGGGTGGCGCGTCCGCGTCCGGCACCGTGTAGCAGAAGGCGTGGAAGGCGGGCGCGGGAGGCGGCGACACCTCGGGACAGACGTTGGAGCGCGCCACCGGGTTGCGGCCGTCCACGAACAGGCCCCACCCGGTCAGCACCTGTCCGTACTCGTGGTTGAAGGCGCGGAAGCCGTCCTCGGTGAAGGGCTCCGGCGAGCGCAGTTCGCAGGCGCAGAAGGCGGCCTTGGGACGGCCGGCGGCCTCCAGCGCGGCGGCGATCCGCGCGAAGCCCTCAGCGAGCGGCACCGGTTCGGCGAAGCGGATGCGCTCGATGCGGAAGCCAGGCTCGGCGGCGACGCCGGCCGAGTACTGGAACACGCCGGGCACGAACCGGAACCCGCCTGCCGAAACCGCGATCGTCGAGGCCATCCCCGCGCGCCTCCGTTGGAAACGGCAGCAGGGTCGGGCCGCGGCGGCGCGAGTCAAGCCGGGGCCGGAACCCTCCCCCGCGCCGGTCGTTGCAAACCGAGAGCGTTTGCGGGGGGGGGACACGTGGCTGAGGTCGTCGCGGTTTCCTGGCGGGGCTGCTGCTCGGGGCGGTGCCGCTCGTGGCGGCAGAGGCCGCGCCGGCGGAGGACCTGCTCGTGCCGGCGCAGTACTACGGCCCGCCGCCCCGCCGAGGCCGCCGCCGGCGCCGCTGCTGGACCGAGCGGCGCCCGGTTGTCACCTACGACCGCTTCGGCCGTCCGCGCCGGCGCGTTGTGGCGCGCGAGGTCTGCCGGTGAGAAGGCTCTCTGCAATGTAACGGTGAGGCTGAGCCTTATGCTCAAGCAGCAACCGTCTCGCCGAATGCTTTGCGGATGACCGGCAGTATAGAGTCTTCGGGCCCTACCCAATGAGCAGCGATGGCGCGCACGAAGCTGTCCGGCTCCGTCGGCCATCCGCTGCTGGCGACCGTTTCGCTGTAGATCGCCAGCAGCGCCGCAAGTCTCTGGTGGTCAAAGACATATAGCGCACCGCTCTTTATACAGCACTCGGCGGGACCAAGGACGAGCGCCGAAAGAGCTCTTGATTCGACTTCCGCAGCCAAATCCGCCACGTCCAGGCTCAGCACGTCGCGGATAGTGTACAGCGGCAGATAGCCGATACCCTTGTCGCGCCCGACCCGCCGAAGACTGCCCAAGACACGCTCCCGCTCGTCGGTGGAGAGGTTCCAGTTCTCCGGTTCAGGAAGCACGCTCATCAAACCGCGTGCTCCACCGCCTGCACCACTGCTGCCTCCGCCGCCATCCGCCGCACCGCCGCGAAATCGGTCTTGCCAGAGCCGAGCAGCGGTACGGCGCGGACCACGCGCACCTCGGCCGGCACCATCAGCTCCGCCGCGCCCTTGCCGCGGGCGTGGGCGGAGAAGGCGGCGCGCGTCGCGCCCGGCTGCTCCGTCAGCAGCACCACGCGCTCGCCCTTGCGGCCGTCGGGCAGCGACGCCGCCGCCGAGGCCACGCCGGGCCAGAGTTCCGCCGCCAGCGCCTCCACCGCCGCCAGCGACACCATCTCGCCGCCGATCTTGGCGAAGCGCTTGGCGCGGCCGCGGATGCGGACGAAGCCCTGCGCGTCGATGGAGACGATGTCGCCCGTGTCGTGCCAGCCGCCGGGCGGCGGGTCCAGCTCGCCCGGCCGGTCGGCGTGCAGGTAGCCGAGCATCACGTTCGCCCCGCGCACGTGGAGGCGCCCGCCGTCCTCGATGCCCGGTACCGGGTCGAGCCGCGCCTCGATGCCGGGCATCAAGCGACCGACGGTGCCGAAGCGGTTGGCCATGGGCGTGTTGAGGGCGAGGATCGGCGCCGTCTCGGTCACGCCGTAGCCCTCCAGCACGCGCAGGCCGAATTTCTCCAACCAGGTCTCGCGCGTCGAAGGCTTCACCGGCTCGGCGCCGGCCAGCACGTAGCGGACGGAGCGCAGGTCGTAGGAGTGCGCGGTGCGCGCGTAGCCGGAGAGGAAGGTGTCCGTGCCGAATAGGATGGTGGCGTTGGAGCCATAGATCAGCTCCGGCACCACGCGGTAGTGCAGCGGCGACGGGTAGAGGTACGCCGGCACGCCGGAGACGAGCGGCAGCACCAGCCCCGCCGTGAGCCCGAAGGAGTGGAACACGGGCAGCGCGTTGAACACGCGGTCCTCGCGCCCGAAGTCGATCCGCGCCGCCGCCTGCGCCGCGTTGGCGAGCAGGTTGCGGTGGCTCAGCACCACGCCCTTCGGCGTGCCCTCGGAGCCGGAGGTGAACAGGATCACCGCCGGGTCGTCAGGCGAGCGCTGCGCGAGGGGGCGCCCGCCGCGCAGCAGGCCGCGCAGCCGGTCCAGCGTGCCGATGCCTGCGCCCACGTCCTCCAGGAACACCACGCGGGCGTGCTTGCCCAGTTCCTCCGCCAGCGCGCCCAGTTTGGCTTGTTCGAGGAAGCGGCGCGAGGTGACGACCGCGCCGACCTCCGCCGCGGCGCACGCGGCGCGCAGGTTGGCCGCGCCGGCGGTGAAGTTCAGCATCGCCGGCACGCGGCCCGCCGAGATCAAGCCGAGCACCGTGGCGGCGGCGGCGTTCGCGGTCGGCAGCAGCACGCCGACCGCCTCGCCCTCCGCCGCGAGCGGCGCCAGCTTGCGGCCGAGCACGTCGGCGCCGGCCAGCAGGCGGCGGTAGGAGAGCCTGCCGGAAAGCGGGTCCTCCACCGCCGTGCGGCCCTTGCCGTGGCGCGCGGCAGCGTCGGCGACGGCCTCGAACACCGTGCGGCCGATGGGCGTGGTGCGCCACACCAGGTCGGCCATCAGGTTCTGCAACGCCGCGCCGCCCGCCTCGCGCCGCTTGCGCCCGACCAGCGCCGGGTCGAGCGAGAGCCGCGCCGGCTCCAGCGCCGTCACCACCAGCTTGGGGAACAGGCGGCGGCGCACCTGGGTGTCGCGGAGGCGCGAGAAGGGCGAGGCCTCCAGCCCCTCGATGCGGACGGGGAAGACCGGCGCGTCCGCCTTGTCGGCCACCAGCGCGGCGCCGTCGTACACCTTCATCATGCTGCCGGTGACGGTGAGGCGGCCTTCGGGGAAGATCACCAGCGTCTCGCCGCGCTTCACCGCCTCGATCAGCGTGCGGGTGGCGAAGGGCTTGGTGGGGTCGAGCGGCAGGGCGCGGAACAGGCGCAGCGCCGGCCGCACCCACCAGCGCCGGGCGATGCCGGCATCGATGGCGAAGACCGGCTCGCGCTCCAGCAGCGCGACGGCGAGCGCGGCGTCCAGCCAGCTCACGTGGTTCAGCGCCACCACCGAGCGCGGGCCGGCTTCGGCCAGGTGCTCGGCGCCGCGCACCTCCAGGCGGTAGACGAGGCGAAACAGCATCCACAGCGCGTCGCGCGCCGGGTTCGTCGGTAGCGTGAACAGCATTAGCCCCGCGACCGCGAGGCTCGCCGCGCCGAGCAGGCCGAGCAGCGCCGCCGCTTGCAGGCCGAGGTGCTGCGCCAGCGCCAGCACGAGCGCGCCGCCCACCATGGCGCCGGCGGAAAGCACGTTCACGCCCGCCACCGCGCGGGCCCGCCGTTCGGCGCCGGACCACGCCTGCACCGCCGCGAAGGCCGGCACCACCACGAGGCCGCCCGCCGCCGCGACCAGGGCGAGGTCCAGCAGCGAGCGCGCCGCGCCCGGCCGCGCCAGGAACGCGGACAGGTCGGCGGCGGGGGCGAGCGGCGCGAGGCCGCGCGTCGCCCACCACAGGTCGAGCAGCGCCGCGCCCATCAGGGCCGCGCCGAGGGCGCTCGGCAACAGGATGATGCGCCCGCCCGCGACGCCGGCCGCCAATGCCGAGCCGAGTCCGATGCCGACGGAGAAGGCGCACAAGGCCAGCGTCGCCGCGGCTTCCGTCCCGCCCAGCACGTCCTTGACCAGCGGCGGCAGCAGGGCGAGCGCCACGCTGCCCGCCAGCCAGAACCAAGTGGTGACGAGGCTCGCGCGCCACACGCGGCCGTCGGCGCGCAGCTCGCGCAGCAGGTCGACGGTGGAGGCGAGGACGTTGCGGCGGACGGCGAGGCCCGGCGCCGCTTCGCCCGTCGGCGGGATCAGCCGCGCGGCGCCCCAGGACAGCAGCGCGAACAGCACCACCGCGCCGCCCACCGCCCACGCCGGCGCCGCGCCGCCCGCCACGGCCAGCCCGCCGGCGATGGTGCCGCCGAGGATGGCGGCGAAGGTGGCGAATTCCACGAGCGCGTTCGCCGCCGTCAGCCGCTCGCGCGGCAGGTGGTCCGGCAGGATCGCGTACTTCACCGGCCCGAACAGGGCGGAGACGGTGCCGAAGCCCGCCAGCGCCACGAACAGCAGCGGCACGGAGGGCAGGACGAAGCCGAGCGCCGCCAAGCCCGCGACGCCGATCTCCGCCCCCTTCAAGCGGCGCGCGAGCAGCGCCTTGTCGAAGCGGTCGGCCATCTCGCCCGCCAAGCCGGACAGCAGGAAAAAGGGCGCGATGAACACCCCGCCGGCGAGGGCGACCATCGCCCCCGCCCCGTTCCCCGCCCCTTCGGCGCCGGCGCCCCAGAGGAGCAGGAAAACCAGCGCGTTCTTCAGCAGGTTGTCGTTGAAGGCGGACAGGAACTGGCACCAGAAGAGCGGCGCGAAGCGGCGCTCGGCCAGGAGGGGGCGGGTCATGGCGGGGTGTCCCTAGTGCTGCGGCGTGGCGGCTTCGGTCAGGCGCCGCGCTCGGCCTTGGCGAGCAATTCCTCGACCCGGGCCTCCTCGATGCGCTTGTGCAGGCGCGTCCCCTCGTGCCGGTCGCGCGCCGTCTTGGCGATGGTGAAGCTGGACTGCACCAGCATCATCATGCCGATGGCCATGTAGCCGCGCGTGGCCAGGTCCACGGGCAGGAACAGGACGCCCAGGGCCACCATCGCCACCGAGGCGGCGAAGGAGACGTAGGTGAAGGCGACCCAGGCGCCGGAGTCCGTCTGGTGCGGCTGGTTGTTCATCGCGGAGTCCTCTCTCGATTCTGTTGCGGGTTCGTTAACGGGTCGGTGCGGCGGTGCCGGCGGCGGAGGCGCGCAGGCGGGCGAGCACATCCGCCGCGGTGGGCCGGACGGGCCTGCCGAAGCCGGCCTCGGCCAGCTTCTCGGCGACGGAGGCGGGGCGGCGCTCGGCTTCCAGCCCGTCCAGCGCCTCCTGCGCCGCGGCGTCCTCGGCTTGGCGCGCCCGCAGCCGGGCGAGCGTCGCCTCCGCTTCGGCCAGCGTCGCCTCGTGCAGCGGCGCGGTGCCGAGCCGGTCCTCGTGCATCCCGCGCACCGCGTGGGCGGCGCGGGCGAGGCGGCGGCCGCGGTCGAGTTCGGCCAGCCGCGCATCGGCGTCCGCGACGATCCGGCGCAGGCGGGCGGCCTCGGCGGCGAACATCCCCTGGGCGGTCCGGCGCGCCGCCTGCTCGGCCTCCAGTCCGGCGATCGCCTCGGCGGCTTCCGTGGCGAGGTCTTCTCGGCCGGCGGCGAGGGCCTGCCGCGCCCGGTCCTCCAGGTCGGCGATCCGCTTGGCCGCCTCCTCGAGGCGCGGCGCCTCCTGCGCCTCCTGGGCCATGGCGAGGGCCAGGGCGCGTCGGGCGCGGCCCAGGGCGGCGGCGGCGTCCCGGATTTGCTGGTCGAGGAGCGGCAGGGCGTTATGGTCGGCCACCGCCTCGGCCGCTTCGGCCGCGCGGCCGCGGACAAGGGTCATGAACAGCTTGATCATCGGGGCACCTCCTTCTTGAACATCGTTCATAAGCAAAGCTACGCTGGATTATGAACGACGTTCAAGAAGAAAATGAACACGGTTCAGAAAACGGTCGGTCGGAAACCGCCGTGGGCCGCCGACAGCGCGCATTGCGGGAAGCGTTGCTGGCCGCGGCGGAACGGGCCATCGCCGAAGCCGGGCTCTCCGGGCTGAAGGCGCGGGAGGTCGCGCGGGAGGCGGGCTGCGCCCTGGGCGCGGTCTACACCGCCTTCGCCGACCTCGACGCGCTGGTGCTGGCGGTCAACGCCCGCACGCTGGACGCGCTGGAGGCCCACCTCCGGGCCTCGTCGCGCCCGGAGGCGGACCCGGTCGCGCAGGTGGTGGCCCTGGCGGAAGCCTACCTCGACTACGCCGCGCGGCACCGGCAGCGCTGGGCGGCGCTGTTCCGGCACCGCATGGCCGAAGGGCGGGACGCGCCGGCTTGGTACTCGGCGAAGCAGGCGGAGTTGTTCCGGCACGCGGAGGGCGCCGTCGCCGCGCTCCGGCCCGGCCTGCAAGGGGCCGAACTGGCCGGCTTGGCGCGCTCCGCCTTTTCCGCCGTCCACGGCGTCGTCTCGCTCGGCCTGGACCAGAAGCTGGCCCCCATGCCCGAGGAGATGCTGCGGCGGGAGTTGCGGCTGATCGCCGAAGCGATGGCGCGCGGGCTCGACGCTCGGGGCTGAGGGCGGAAGGCCCCGGACGGTGTCGCGCCGCCGGCGGCAGGCGGCGTGGAGTGGGTCTTCAGGGAGGCACGATGCAGCGGCGCGACATCGCTTTCGAAGCCGAAGGGGCGGCCCTCCGCGGCTGGCTCTACCTCCCGGCCAGCGGCGCCGGGCCGAGGCCGGTTGTCGTCATGGCGCACGGCTTCTCGGCGGTGAAGGAGCAGTACCTCGACCGCTACGCCGAGGCCTTCGCCGCCGCCGGACTCGCCGCGCTGGTGTTCGACAACCGCGGCTTCGGCGCCAGCGGCGGCGAGCCGCGCGGGGAGATCGACCCCGTCCAGCAGGCGCGCGACTACCGCCACGCCGTCACCTACGCCCGCACGCTGCCCGAACTGGACCGGGAGCGCGTGGGCGCCTGGGGCACGAGCTACAGCGGCGGGCACGTGCTGGTGCTCGGCGCCACCGACCGGCGCGTGCGCTGCGTGGTGTCGCAGGTGCCCACCATCAGCGGTCCCGTCTCCTCCAGCCGGCGTACCCGGCCCGACCTCGTCCCGGCGCTTCTCGCCCGGTTCGACGCCGACCGCGACGAGCGCTTCGCCGGCCGGCCGGCCGCCACCATCCCGGTCGTGGCCGAAGACCCGGCGGCGCCCTGCGCCCTGCCCGGCCGCGACGGCTGGTCGTTCTTCGAGGGCACGCGGCCCTTCGCGCCCTCCTGGCGCAACGAGGTGACGCTCCGCAGCGCCGAGATGGCGCGCGAGTACGAGCCGGGCGCCTGCGTGGCCCGCATCGGCCCCACGCCGCTGCTGATGGTGGTGGCGCGGGAGGACGCGCTGACGCCGACCGACCTGGCGCTGGAGGCCTACAACCGCGCGCTGGAGCCGAAGTCCCTGGTCCTGCTGCCGGGCGGGCACTTCGCCCCGTACACCGGCGCGGGGTTCGAAGCGTCGGGCGCGGCGGCGCGCGACTGGTTCGTCCGGCACCTCCTTTGAACGGCAGGGGACGCCGGCCTCAGGCCCCCGGCCGCAGGTCGGCCACCGTTTCCCGCCGCGCCGGCGCCTCGCCGCGCTCCACCTGCCTCACCGCGTCGGTCAGGGCGGCGTTGGCCGGCGCGGCCCGGCCGGCCTTGGAGCCTTCGCGCACGATGAAGCCGTTGATGTGGTCGATCTCGGTCCGACGCCCCTTCAGCATGTCCTGCGCCATGGAGGGGCGCTGGAGGTCGCTGCGCGCGCCGGAATTGGTGACGGCGAGCAGCACCGCCTCGGCCTCCTCCAGCGCCGCCGCGTCGCCCTCGCCGGCGAGGGCCAGGCGCTCCGGTTCGATGTTCTGGATGCGCTCCAGCGCGTAGCCCAGCGCCTGCCCGATCCGCACGCCTTCCGAACCGACACGGATGGAGAAGCGCCGCAGCGCCTCGTCGCGGTCGCAGTCGTTGCCCGAAAGGCCGGTCGCGGCGGAGATGCCGTTGCGCATCGCGTTGACGCAGAGCTTCGACCAGCGCTCGCCCCAGAGGTTGGACGTGACCTTCACGCTGTCGATGCCCTCCACCATCTCGCCCAACGCCCGCACGCGCGGGGTGATCCGGCCGTGGACCTCGCCCACGCGGAACACGTCGCGGGAGCCGCGCCCGAGCGGCACGGTGCGGCGGATGCGACCGGCTTCGTGCAGGTCCACGGAGATCGTCGCCGCGATCATGCCGACGGTGCGGCCCCAGCCGACGATGGCGGCGATGCGCTCCTCGTTGATGCAGTTCTGGAGCGAGACGACGTACCCGGTCTCGCTCAGGTAGGGCGCGATCAGGTGCGTCGCCCATTCCGTGTCGTAGGACTTCACCGACACGAAGGCCACGTCCACCGGCCGCTGCCTCGAAAGCGCCTGCACCTCGGTGAGATGCATCGTGGGCACTTCCACGACGGCGCGCTCCGCCTCCGTCACGCCGGTCAGCTCGAGGCCGCGCGCGCGGATGGCCTCCACGTGCTCAGGCCAGGGATCGATCAAAGTGACGTCGCAGCCGAGGCGGTGCAGGTGCCCGCCGACGTAACCGCCCACCGCCCCGGCGCCGACGAAAGCCAATCTCGGCCGCATCGCCCGTCCCCTCCCTCCCGTTCTCGGCGGCGAGGTTACCGGGTTTCAGCCGTCCAGGAAGGCCGGCCGCGCCCCCGGGTCGAAGGCGATGCCGGCGGCGCGCAGCGAGCGGGCCAACTCGTCCTCCGGCATCCGCGCGTGGCGGACGAGCAGCCGCAGGTACAGCCCGACGAAGAGCGGGCCGTGCCCGTCGTTGTCGCCCTCGGCTGTGCTGGTCATGGCGTGCGCCAGCTCGTGCAGCAGCACCCAGCTCGGCAGTTCCGGCGGCGCCTCGATGGCGAGGCGCGTGGCGCGGGCCACGGTCTTGCGCGCCTGCGCCGGCAAGGGCCGCACGCGCGGCGGGAAGCGCAGACCCTCCGCCGCCCAGACATGGTCCACCAGCGCCTGCAATCGCGCGAAGGGCACGCGCGAACGGTCGCGCGGCGCCACCACCCGATCCTCCCAAACATATAGGCGGTTCGCCTCCGCCGAGGCGGAGGACGGGCGGGGGCGGCGATGCACTACTCGGCGGCGGCCTTCAGGCGGGGCAGCGGCGCACGGGTGATCTCGCTCATGCGCTCGCGCACGTCGAAGACGCGGACGTCCACCTCCGACAGCTCCGGGTTGTTCCTGAGGCGCGCGACGATGGGACCGGCGGCGTAGGCTTCCGCCGAGGCGCGGTCGGCGAACATGTAGACGCCGCCGGCCCGGCGCTCCTCGGTGCCGTCCAGCCAGATCTTCCAGAGCAGGCCGGGCACCTCGAGGAACTGCTTCGCCCGGTCGTCCGTGTAGCGCGCGTCCCACTCGGCTTGGGGCATGTCCGGGCGGCGGTAGTTGATCTGCACGATCACCATGGGGCATCTCCCTCGGCGGGGGTGGGGACGGTAGCCCCCTGGCCGCCCGGCGCAAACGGAATCGGCGCTCAGCGGCCCCGGCCGTTGATGCCGCGCGTCCCTGGCCCCGCCCCGACCGGCCGCTCCAGCCCGACGCGCCCGCCGGCTTCGGCGCCGCTGCGGAAGGCGCCGCGGTCGCGCACCGTGGCGGAGCTGTAGGTGGTGCGCAGCCGGACGCCCAAACCCCGGAACGCCTCGTCCAGCTTGCGCTCCTTGGCGACCACCAGCGCGGTTGAGCGGCTGCCCTGCCCTCCCGCGGCGCGGCGCTCGGCCATGGCGACGGCCCGCGCGTCCGCCAGCTCGTCCAGGCGTTTGGAAAGGCGGTCGGCGAAGCCGTAGCGGAAGGAGCGCAGCACCGCCTGCGGCGCTTCCCGCCGCGCCGCGTAGGCGGGGCCGGCGCGGTAGCGCGCCTCCTCGTGCTGGAGCGCCCGCGCGACCACGTGCAGCAGCCACTCCGCCATCTGCACGTCCGGCTCCAGCCCGAACAGGACGAAATCCTGCCGCCCGTCCGTCCAGCCGCGGCACTCGCAGAAGCGCAGCAATGCCGGGTAAAGCCAGCGTAGCGCGGTCCGCGCCGGGCCGGCGAAGGCCACGCGGCGCTGGACGCAGGCCTCCTCGCGCAGCTCCACCTCCGACATGGACAGGCCGTAGACGTCGAGCAGCTCGCCCACCTTGGCGGCGGCGGCCATCGCCTCGGCTTCGGAGCAGCCGCGCTCCACGGTCTTGGCGGCGAGGGCGCGGATGCGCGCCTTCACCTTGCTGAGTTCTGTCTGCTGGTCCATGGCGGCGGGAGATGGGCGCCGCCCCCGCGCGGGGTCAAGCGCCGCCGCTCCGCCGCGAACACCAGGGAGGACGCCATGCCCGACGCCGCCGCGACCGCCGCGATCCGCTTCGACCACATCCACCTGCGCAGCCCCGACCCGGAGGCCACCGCGCGCTGGTTCGAGGAGATGCTGGGGGCGGAGGTGGTCCGCAGCGCGCCGGACGGGCAGCCGCGCATCGACCTGAAGCTCGGCGGCGCGGACATCTTCATCGCGCCGGTGCCGCCGGGCGACGCCACGGTCGGCGCCCCGCCGCGTCCGCCGCACCAGGGGCTCGACCACTTCGGCTTCACAGTGCCCGACCTCGACGCGGCCGCGGCAGCGCTGAAGGCGAAGGGCGTGGAGTTCACGTTGGAACCGAAGGAGGCACGGCCGGGGCTGCGGATCGCCTTCATCCGCGGCCCGCAGGGCATGTCGATCGAACTGCTGCAACGGGGCGGCGGCTGACGCGCCGCCCCGCCGCGGCTTCGTCAGGCCGTCCAGATCGGCTTGCCGTCCGGCCCCTTCACGTGGGCCCAGTCCTCGTGGATGAAGTCCACCAGCTCCTCGGGCATCGCGGCGTTGCCCGTGCCGCGCAGGACCTCTTCGCCCTTGGTCAGTGCCCAATCGAAGAACTTCATGGTGTTGCGGACGCTCTCGACCTTGTCCGCGGCCGGGCTCACGGGAATCAACGTGAAGCTCGGCCCGAGGAGCGGCCACACGTCGTCGCCCTCCAGGTCGATCATGTCCACGCCGAAGCCCTGCGCGCTCCAGTCGGTGGCGTTCACGGCGGCGAAGAAGGTGTCGCCGTCCGGCTTCACGAACTTGCCCGACTGGTTGCGGAGCTGCGTGACGGCGAGGCCCTTGGCGACCTCGCCGGCCTCGGTGACGTAGCCGATCGCGCCCTGCGTCGTCTTCACGGCCTCGGCCACGCCGGCGTTGAGGTTGCCGGCCTTGCCGACCGCCGGCCACTTCACGACGCTGCCGGCGCGCGGGCCGGTGCGCCAAGCGTCGGAGGTGCGCGACAGGAAGGTGGTCGTCAGCAGCGTGGTGCCCGAGCTGTCCGCGCGGTGGACCGGTGTGACGGCCAGGTTCGGCAGCTTCAGGCCCGGGTTGAGCGCCGCCAGCTTGGGGTCGTTCCACTTGGTGATCTTGCCGAGGTAGAGGTCTGCGATCGCCTCGCCCGACAGCTTGAGCTGGTGGTCCGCCACGCCGGGCAGGTTCGCGGCGAACACGATCGGACAGATCATGGACGGGAACTGGAGCAGGCCGCGCTCCTTCAGGCGTGCCGGCGACAAGGGGGTCACCGTCGCGCCGAAATCCACCTGGCGTGAGGCGACCGCGGCGAGGCCCTCGGCCGAACCGACCGCGTCGTACTCCATGCGAACGCCGGAGGCGGCACCGCCGGCCTCGTTCCACGCCTCGAAGGCGCGGCGCATCAGGACGTCGCCGGCGCCTTTGATCTTTGCCTGCTGCGAAAAGGCCGGCCGCCCGGCCAGGGACGCGCCGACCGCGGCGGCGCCGGACGCGGCTAAGAAGGAACGTCTGCGCAAGTGCATCTCCTTTGACGGCGAGCGACAGAAAGCCGGCCGGCCAGCCGGAAGGGCGCGACTTTGAGCGTTGGTTGATGCATCGTGGCCGCGGAGATCGCCAGCGGAATATTTACTTTGGGGCGCTTTTTTCTACTTTACAATTGCTTAATGGTTGAGAGCGGCGCCGCGCCTGTTCCGGCCCGCCCCGCCTTGCCCTAAGCCCACCCCCTCACTCATCGACGCCGCGGCGCGCCGGCCCAGAGCCGGTCCCACGCCCGGCCGGAGGGCGCCATGTCGGGGACGGAGTTGCCGCCGCTGCTGCTGGTCGGCTGCGGGAAGATGGGCGGGGCGATGCTCGCCGGCTGGCTGGAACGCGGCCTGCGCGACACCGTGGTGGTGGAACCGAACCCCGCCGCCGCGGCCGCCTTCGCCGGACGGGTCCGGGTGGTGGGCACGCCGGCGGAAGTGCCCGGCGACGTCCGCCCCGCCGCCGTTGTGCTGGCGATCAAGCCGCAGGAAGCGGGCGCGACGCTGCCCGGCCTGTCGCGCTTCGTCGGGCCCGGCACCGCGTTCCTCTCGATCATGGCAGGGCAGACCGTGGCGGGCATCCGGGCCAAGCTCGGCGACGGGGAAGCCGTGGTGGTGCGCGCCATGCCCAACACGCCGGCCGCGGTGCGCCAGGGCTTCACCGTCGCCTTTCCCGCGCCCGGGGTCTCGCCCGCCCAGCGCGGCTTGGCGGACTCGCTGCTGACCTCGGTCGGCGAGGTGGCCTGGGTGGAGGACGAAGGGCTGCTCGACCCGGTGACGGCCGTCTCCGGCGGCGGCCCGGCCTACGTGTTCCTGCTGGCCGAGGTGATGGAGGCGGCGGCGGTGGAACAAGGCCTGCCGCCCGACCTCGCCCGCCGCATGGCCCGCGCCACGGTCGCCGGCTCCGGCGCGCTGCTGGCGGCGAGCGCCGAGGATGCCGCGGCGCTCCGCCGCGCCGTCACCAGCCCCAAGGGCACGACCGAGCGCGCCCTCCAGGTGCTGATGGCGCCGGAGGCTTGGCCGAAGCTGATGTCGCGGGCGATCGAGGCGGCGACGGCGCGGTCTCGGGAGTTGGCGGGGTAGGGCCCTCCGCTCCAGCGGGAGCGTGCCCGTGCCCCGCCGCCGGGCGACGGCGGAAGCGGCGGAGCCGCCCGCCCCCTTCCCCAACCCCGCGCACGCCCCCACACTGCCGCCCATGAGCGAGAGCGCGACGGACGTTGACACCAAGCTGGTCGCCGGGCTGTGGCAGGTTGTGGCGCGGCACGGCTGGGACGGCCTGACCATGCGGCGCGTCTCCGACGCCTCCGGGGTGCCCATCGCCGAGTTGCGCCGGCGCTGCCCGACGCCGATGCACCTCTTGGCGCTGCACGGCCGCGTCACCGACCGGCAGGTGCTGGAGGGCACGGTTTCGGACACCGGCGGCGACACGCCGCGCGAGCGCCTGTTCGACGTGCTGATGCGCCGCATCGACGCCATGCAGCCGCACCGCCGCGGCATCCTCCGCCTCCTCGACGACGCGCTGGCCGACCCGTTTCTGGCGCTGTTCCTCGCCTCCGCGCTGCCGCGCTCCATGGCGTGGATGCTGGAAGCGGCGCGGATCGGCACCAACGGCTTCGGCGGCACGCTGCGGGCGAACGGCCTGGTGGGCGTGTGGCTCTACACGGCCCGGGCCTGGGCGCGGGACGCCACCGAGGACCTCGGCGCGACCATGGCCGCGCTCGACCGCGCGCTCGACCGCGCCGAGCAGGCGGCCCGCACGATCGGCCTCGGCCCCGCCGACCACGCCGCCGCCGGGCGCTTGGACGAGGGCGTCGCCGCGACGCCAACATGATCGCGAGGGTTCTGCCGCGCCTTGGGGGGCCGGCTTTGCGCCCCCGCGCGCCACCCCCTAGGTTGGCCCCGGTTTCGTGAACAGCGCCACGTTCGGAGGCGCGCAGCAGGAGAACGCCATGTCGGGCACTGGCAACCGTCCGGAAACGGACATGATGAAGATGCTGACCGAGTTCCGCTGGCCGGGGATGCCGGACATGGAGCAGCTCGCGGCCGCCCAGCGCCGCAACTTCGAGGCGCTGTCCGCCGCCAACAAGGTGGCGCTGGAGGGCGCGCAGGCGGTCGCACGGCGGCACATGGAGATATTGCAGCAGTCCATGTCCGAGATGACCCAGGCCATGCAGTCCATGTCCGGCGCCCAGGACCCGCAGCAGCGCGCGACCAAGCAGGCCGAGATGCTCAAGGCGGCCTACGAGCGCGCGGTCGGCAACATGCGGGAGGTGGCGGATCTCATCCAGAAGTCCAACTCCGAAGCCCTGTCGCTGCTCAACCAGCGCTTCACCGAGGCGATGGACGAGGTGAAGGCGATGGCGGCGAAGAAGGGCTGACGCAGACCGCGGCCACGGAGAAGCCGGGCGGCGGCGCGCAGCGCCCCGCCGCCCTGGCGCCGACCGGCACGGGCCGGTCCTTCAGCCCTTTTGCAGACGGTCGATCGCCCGGAACGTGCCGTCCGGCCCGATGGTGGTGAGGAAGACCCGGTCCGAGCCCTGGTTGTCGCCGGCGCCGTACTTCAGGACGAAGCCGTCGATGTCGAAGGGCGCGCCGCCCAGGATGGCGTTGAGGAACGCTTCGCGCGTGGGCGCGCCGTCCAGGCGGCCGAGGGCGGCGGCGGCGAGGCGGCCGACCAGGTAGCCTTCCAGCGACACGAAACCGGGCTTGGCGTCCGGCTCGACGGCCTTCAGCGCGTCCTGGTACCGCTTGACGGCCGGGATTGAGGGATCGCGGGGAAAGGGCACCACCTGGGTGACCGCCACGCCGGGGCCGGCTTCGCCCAATTCGGCGGCGAGGGCGTCGCTGCCGACGAAGGAGATGACCACGAAGGCGGCGTTCATCCGGGCCTGCTTGGCTTGCCGGATGAACTCGGCGCAGGGCTTGTAGGTGCCGACCAGCACGACGGCCTCGGGCTTCTCCTTCTGGATGGCGGCCAGCCCGGCCTCCACCGCGACGGTGTTGCGCTCGTAGGTGCCTTCCGCGGCGACCCGGAGGTTGCGTTTGCCCAGGGCGAGCTTGACTCCGGACAGGCCGGCCTGTCCGAAGGAGTCGTTCTGGTAGAACACGGCGATCTTGGTAGCGCCGAGATCCTTGGTCAGCCGCTCGACCATGACCTCCGTTTCTTGGAAATAAGAGGCGCGGAGGTTGACGACGTTGTCCAGCAGCGCGTCGCGGAGGAACTCGGCGCCCGTGAAGGGGCCGATGAACGGGACCTCGGCCTCGCCCGCGACCGGCTGCGCCGCCGACGACGTCGGGGTGCCGACCGGGCCGACCAGCGCGAAGACGCGGTCCTTCTCGATCAGCTCGCGGGTCGCCGCGGCCGAACGCGGCGGCTCGTAGCCGTCGTCCTTGGAGACGAGTTCCAGCTTGCGGCCCTTGACGCCGCCTGCGCGGTTGGCTTCCGCAAAGGCCGCGAGGATGCCTTGGCGCATGCCCGTGCCCAGCGCCGAAGCGGGGCCGCCGAGCGCCGCCGCTTGGCCGAACAGGATGCGGTCGGCGGTG
>NZ_BAAAFZ010000011.1:28206-36136 GCF_039523795.1 Craurococcus roseus
GCGGCCCGGGCGCGGAAGCCCAGTGCGCCGGCGGCGCCGCAGGCGGCCAGGGCGGTGGTGAGGAGGGAACGACGAAGCATCGGGTTCTCCTGTACGCCGGGCGGCGCGGGCGCTGTCGCCAGCGGCGCGGCGTGCCCGGCAGAGATTGGTGTGTTGTCGAAGAGGCTCGGATCACGTCGGGGACGGGCCAAGCCCCATGCGCGTGGACCGCGCATGGAGCCGCGCAGCGACGCCCCGCTCACCCCTTCCAGAGAGGCGCGCCGTCCGCTCCCCGCACGGAGCCCCACGCCTCGCGGACGGCCTTGGCCACGGCGTCCGGGAGCGGGGCGTTGCCGCCGCGGGCCGCGATCTCGCCGCCGTTCTTCAGGGACCAGTCGAAGAACTTGAGCGCGCCGCGTACGCCCTCGACCCGCTCCGCCAACGGCTCCACGGGCACGAAGGCGAAGCCCGGCCCGGCGATCGGCCACACGGCCGGGCCGTCGAGGTCGACCGTGTCCGCGGCGAAGCCCCGCGCACCCCAGTCCGCCACGGAGGCGGCGGCGCGGAGGCTCGCCGCCTCCGGCTTCACGAAGGCGCCGGAGCGGTTGCGGAGCTGCGCGGCGGCGAGCCGCTTCGACACCGCGAAAGCGTTGGTGACGTAGCCGATGGCGCCCGGAGTCGCCTGCACCGCCTCGGCGACGCCCTCGTTCATGTGCCCGCCCTTGCCCACGGGCCAGAGCACCACGCTGCCCGCGCGCGGGCCGCCGTCGCGCCACGTCTCGGACGCGCGCGACAGGAAGGTGGTGGCGAGCAGGGTCGTGCCGGAGATGTCGCTCCGGTAGACGGGCGCGACCGCGAGGTCGGGCAGGCGCAGGCCGGGGTTGTGCTCCGCCAGCTTGGGGTCGTTCCAGCGCTTGATCCGGCCGAGGTAGAGGTCGGCGATGGCGTCGCCCGTCAGCTTCAGTTGGTCGACCGCGACCCCGGGCAGGTTCGCGGTGAAGACCACCGCGCCCAGCATGGTCGGGAACTGGACGAGGCGGAGGTTGCGGAGGCGGCCGGCCGACATGGGCATGGCGGTGGCAGAGAAGTCCACCTCGCCGTTGACTACCTTGGCCACGCCATCGTTCGTGCCCGCCGCGTCGTAGCTCACCCGGGCGCCGGTGGGCGCCTTTGCGGCCTCGCTCCACGCGGCAAGGGTTTGCACGGAGAAGCCGGCGCCGGCTCCCTTGACCTGGCCCTCCTGCGCGAAGGCCGGACGAGCGAGGAGGTGCGCGCCGGCGATCGTGCCGAAGGCCCAAAGGAAGGAACGTCTGTGCAAGTGATCTTCTCCTGTGGCGTGGCCTTTCTCCGCCGAGCCGGCTGAACAAGCCACTACGTTAACTGTTCGAAATATCTCACCGTCGAGGCGCGGGTTCCAGCTTTTTTCACGCGAAAAGTTTACTTTTTTGCCTCGAAGGTCTCGCCTTTCGCTACGCGTTGGTCGGGGCGTCCAGCCAAGGCGGCACCAGCAAGCTCCCGTTCCGGCCACGATCACATTTGGATGGCTGGCCGGCGCAAGTGAGCGCACTACGCTTTCTCGGCCGCCCGCCGCCGTCGCTTGGCGAGACCCGCGACGCAGGCCGGGCGCCCGCAACGGGCCGCGCCGGGCTGGCCCTAAAGGCGCGGCGGGGTGTCCTCAGGCCGCGTGCGCGTCAGTAGGCGTTCGCCATCTCGCCAGAAGTCGGTTCGACCGGCAGGCAGACCAAGCGGGCACCAGCAGGCGCGACCAGGGTCGCCGCCGCCCGCTCACAGGAAACCGCGTCGGGGTAGGTGCGGAAGCCCACGGTCGGCGTGTTCAGCGAGGCCGGGGCAGAGGCGGTTGCCGAAGCGTCGGAAGAGAGAGCCGGGCCGGCCAGCATGGCAACGGTAGCAGCGACAATGACGAAGTCGGGCATGTGCTTGGAACTCCATGCGCCCCGGTCTGAGCGGAGCGCATGGAACCTACTATGCGCGCTTGGCAGTTTTCAAACAGTAGTTGATTGTCATAGTCGGATAATCGCTTTTTGAGCAGAATCTCAGCAAAACGAGCCCGATTTCTGCAACGCCGGTGCTATTTCGGACCGCCGCTTCGCCCCGGAAGCGGACCTCAATCCCCGCCCGGCCCCGTCGGCAGCATCACCCACAACGGCCCCGGCGCGTCCACGACTTCCACCGGCAACATGCCCGCCGGATCGCCGTCCGCCTGCACCGGGACAGGGCCTGCCGAGGCGCCCAGCCGGACCCGCGCCGCGCGCCGGATCTCCACGCCCGGCAGGCGCGGCAGCAGGTCCAGCGGCAACGCCGCGCCGTAGAGCGCCGCCCGCGCCGGGCCGCCGCCGCGGAACAGCGCCACCTGGAAGCCGGGCTCGCCGGGCGCCGCGTCGGGCGCCAGCAGGTGCCGCCCGGCGTAGAGGCGGCCCTTGGTGACGATCGCGCTCACCACCGCCTCCGGCTCGGCGTCGTCCAGCGCGGCCGCGAAGCGCGGGAAGGGGTAGCGGACCAATTCCTTCGCGGCCTGCGCCACGTAGGCCGCCTTGCCGACCCGGCGCTTCAGCGAAAGGTCGAGGTTCGCCACCACCGCGGCGTCGAAGCCGGCGCCCACCATCTGCACGAACAGCCGCGAGGAGCCGTCGCCGAAGCGCGCCGAACCCGGGCGCAGCACGGCGGCGCGCCCCGCCGTCAGCACGCGCGCCGCGTTCTCGGGGCCGGGCGGCAGGCCGAGCTCCCAGGCGAGCACGTTGGCCGTGCCGAAGGGCAGGATGCCGAGCAGCGCCGCGGAACCGGCCAATCCGCTCGCCACTTCCGCGATGGTTCCGTCGCCGCCAGCGGCGACCACCATCCCCACGCCGCGGCCCGCCGCGTCGCGCGCCAGTTCCGTGGCGTGCCCGGGGCGGGCGGTCTCGGCCACGTCCGGCCGCAGCCCTTGCAGGCCGAGCGCTTCGAGGGCCCGCGCCAAGCGGCGCCGGCGGCGCCCGCCGGCGGCCGGGTTGAACACGATCAGCATGGGGCGCGGCGGTACATCATCCCGTGTGAAGCGCGCGTGACGGTCGCGTTGCGCGGCAGTGACGTATTGAGCGATCTGGTATCACCCTTTTGCGCGTCATAGAAGATTCATCGCCCAAGACGCCCTGTCCAGAGTAGTGCGGCGCCGAAAACCCCCGGCGAATCGGCAGCCGACCGCGGCGCCGCCCTTGCCGGTCCCGAAGCCGGACGCCCCGGAAGCCGGGGCGAGCGAGGGCGAGAGCGCGCGATGACGACAATCGGTGTGAAGCGCCGGTACCGGACCATCTTCCTTTCCGACATCCACCTCGGCACCCGCGGGTGCCGCGCCGACTTCCTCCTGGACTTCCTCCGGCGCACCGAATGCGACCGCCTCTACCTGGTGGGCGACATCGTGGACGGGTGGCGGCTCCGCAAATCCTGGCATTGGACGGAATCCTTCGACGACGTGCTGCGCCACGTCCTCGGCATGGCGAAGCGCGGCACCGAGGTGGTCTACATCCCCGGCAACCACGACGAGATGTTCCGCGCCTGGCTCGGGCTCGAAGTCGCCGGCGTGAAGCTCCAGCGCGAGGCCGTCCACCGGACGGCCGACGGGCGGCGCCTGCTCGTCATCCACGGCGACGAGTTCGACGGCGTGATCCGCTACGCCAAGTTCCTCGCCTTCCTGGGCGACTGGGCCTACGACTGGGCGCTGACGCTGAACCGCTGGTTCAACGCGGCGCGGCGCCGCCTCGGCTACCCCTACTGGTCGCTGTCGCAGTGGCTGAAGCAGCAGGTGAAGAGCGCGGTGAAGGCGATCGACCGCTTCGAAACGGCGTTGGCCAACGAGGCGAAGCGGCGCGGCCTAGACGGCGTGGTGTGCGGCCACATCCACCACGCCGAGATGCGCGAGGTGGGCGGCGTGCTCTACGTGAACGACGGCGACTGGGTGGAAAGCTGCACCGCGCTGGTGGAGCACGCGGACGGGCGGCTCGAACTCGTGGACTGGGCCAAGGAGAACGCCCTGTCCTTCCCGCAGGCGCCCGCCGCCCCCGCGCGCCGCGCCGCCGCGGCGGCTTGACGGGAGCCTCCCGCGTGCCGTTGGACGCGGCGGCGGCTTGACGGGAGCCTCCCGCGTGCCGTTGGACGCGGCGGCGGCGCCGTCGAGCGGACCGGCGATGGCGGAGTCGGGCGGCGGCCTGCGCCTGCTGATGGTGAGCGACGCCTGGACGCCGCAGGTGAACGGTGTGGTCCGCACCCTGTCCACCGTTTCCGCCCTGTTGCGCCGCCGCGGCGACGCGGTGGAGGTGGTGGGGCCCGAACGCTTCCGCACGGTGCCGACGCCGAGCTACCCCGAGATCAGGCTGGCGGTGCGCCCGCGCGCCGCGCTGGCGCGGATGGCCGACGCCTTCGCGCCCACCGCCGTCCACGTCGCCACCGAAGGCCCGCTCGGCTGGGCCATGCGCGCGATCTGCCTGGCGCGCGGCTGGCCCTTCACCACCTCCTTCCACACCAAGTTCCCGGAGTACCTGCACGCGCGCACCGGCATCCCGCCGCGCTTCGCCTGGGCGGTGCTCCGGCGCTTCCACGAGAGCGGCGCCGGCACCTTCGCCGCCACGCCCAGCCTGCGCGAGGAGCTGGCGCTGCGCGGCTTCACCAAGGTCCGCGCCTGGACCCGCGGCGTGGACCTCGACCTGTTCCGCCCGGAGCCGCGCGACCCGTGGGAGGGGCTGCCGCGCCCCGTGTTCCTCTACGCCGGCCGGGTGGCGGTGGAGAAGAACATCGAAACCTTTCTCCGCCTCGACCTGCCCGGCTCCAAAGTGGTGGTGGGCGACGGGCCGCAGCGGCGGGCGCTGCAAGCGCGCTTCCGGTCGGCGCACTTCGCCGGCTGGCGCCAGGGCGAAGCGCTCGCCGCGGCCTACGCAGGCGCCGACGTGTCCGTGTTCCCGTCGCGCACCGACACCTTCGGTTTGGTGATCCTGGAAGCGATGGCCTGCGGCACGCCGGTCGCGGCCTATCCGGTGACGGGGCCGCTCGACGTCATCGCCGGAAGCGGCGCCGGGGTGCTGGACGAGGATCTCGGCCGCGCCGCCAAGGCGGCGCTGGAGTGCGACCGCGCGCGCTGCCGCGCCCACGCCGAGAGGTACTCCTGGGAGGCCTGCGCCGAAGCTTTCCGCCAGCAGCTAGTGCCGGTCCGGAGTTGAGCGGAGGCGGCGGCGCGAAGCGAGGGCGGCCGGCCCTTCGCGCCGCGCCGCCCCTGCCCCACCGAAACTCCCTGAACGGAGCCTCCGTCTATTACCCCGGCGAGGGCTTAACGCGTCGTCAAACGAAAGCGATGCCGTCTGACACGTAAGGGAGGACCTTCGCGGTCGCCTCGCCCGAAAAGGCGAAGGCGTCCACCACCTCCGCCCGGCCGACGCGGCCGGCGTCCAGCCCGCCGGCCCAGAAGGCCAAGCCCTCCGGGTCCGCGGCCCGGTCCAGGACGTTCTGGTACAGGAGGTCCACGAAGGCCGCGTTGGTCGTGGCGCCGCCGTACTTCGCCCCGAACTCGGCCGAGCCGACGAGCGCCGTTTCCAACTGCCGCGTCGTCACGGCGCGCGATTCCAACGCGTTGGTCCAGAAGGCCAGCCCGGCGGCATCGGGCGGTCGGTCGAGCGTGGCCAGGTAGACACGCGCCACCGCGACCGCGTCCGGGTCCGGCGCCCAAACGCCGCCGGCGAGGGCGGGGGCGGTCGCCGCCTTGAACTCGGCGGAGTCGGAAAAGCCCAGCACCACGTCGGGCCGCGCCAAGGCGCCGCCGTTGAGGCCGCCGACCCAGTAGTCCAGCCCCGTCGCGTCCGGCGCCCGGCCTAGCACGTTCTGGTACAGCAGGGTCACGAAGCCCGCGTTGTCCGGCGCGCCGTAGCGTTGGGCGAATTCGGCGGAGGCGGTGAAGCCGGCGGCCACCGCCCTGGTCGAGGTCGCGCCCGCTTCCAGCGCCGCGGACCACTCGCCCAGGCCGATCGGGTCCGCCGGGCGGCCGAGCGTGGCGAGGTAGAGCCGGTACACGCCCGCGCCGAAGCCGTCCGGGCCGAAATACAGCGTCCCGTCCAAGGAGCGCACGGCCTCGATGGACAGGAGGGCGTCCACGCCTTCCGGGCCGGTCAACGCGCCGGCCACCGTGGGGTCGGACACCGCCACCTGGCGCCGCAGCGCGGCGGTCGCGGCCGTGTCGACGCCGTCGCCGCCGGACATGGTGTCGTTGCCGGGGCCGCCCACCAGCCGGTCGTTGCCGGGGCCGCCTTCCAGCCTGTCGTTCCCGGCGCCGCCGAAGGCCAGGTCGTTCCCGGCGTACCCAAGCAGCACGTCGTTCCCGGCGGAGCCGACCATCACGTCGTCGCCCCTGAACGCGATGCCGTAGAAGGCTTGCAGGTCGCCGCGCCCGATGAGGTCGAACGCCACGGCGGCGTCCACCGACAGCCCCGTGATCGCGAGGTCCGGGGCGTTGCCGGTGAGGTTGGTGATTGACGCCAGGGTGCCGCCCTGAATGGAGCCTTGCCTCGTGTAGGTGAAGGCGCCGTCGTAGAAGGTGGTCGTTTCGCCGTCGCTGACGGCGATGCGGCTGGCGCTCGCTTCCGTCACGAACCCTTCGAAGGACTCCGTCCCCGCCGCGATGTCCTCCGGCGTGTACAACACCAACTGCGCCAACCGTGCCTCCCCGTCCCGTGGCCCAGCGGCCTTTAAAGAAGATCTGGTGTCGAGTCCCCCCTTTTGTTCAGGGCCGAGCACACGTTCCGCCACGCGCGCGGGGCATGCCCGGAACGCTCGACCCCGCGCGCGAAAGGCGGGGCCATCACGGATGCAAACTGCCCGCTTTGCGGCGCCGGCCCAGGCCTCGCGGGCGGTGATGAAGCAGCAGGGCGCCGATTTCGCCGACCCGCCGCTGGCGCACACCGACAGGGGCGGGGTGACAGGCGGCGACGGCGACCAAGACCTCCGAAGCGCTCGGCACCGCCCGCGCGCCGCCACCCGCATGGCTTGGCCGGGACGGCGCCGGACGCCGCTTGCGCGAGCCGGAGACCGGCCGAGGGCAAGCGTCCAAAGGGCCGGCGGCATGCGCGCGGGGCGCGGCCGGTTCCGGTTGGAGGCCGCTCCCGTCCCCCGATTGGAGAAAGCGCTGGAGCCATGAGCCGTGCGGCAAGCACAGCGAGGCGGCAAGACCGTGAGACAGCAAGGAGGCGGGGCGGACGCCCGGGCCGCCCCTCCCGCCCCGGCCCGCGCCGTGGTAGGGCCTCCGTCCCCGCCATGCCCCCACCCCCATGCTCCGGCGGCTGATCCGCCACCCGGCCGCACAGGCGGCGCTGGCTCGGCTGCTCGGCCTCTACCTCTCCGCCGTTTACCGCACCACGCGCTGGACCCTGGTCGGCGAGGAGCACATCCGCGCCGCCTTGCTGCGGCCGGAGGGTGGCGGCCGGGCGCGGGCCGCCATCGCCGCTTTCTGGCACGAAAACCTACCCATGATGCCGATGCTCTGGCTGTCCGCGCGCCGGCGCCTGCCGGAGATGGCGCCCATGCGCGGCCACGTCCTGGTGTCCCGGCACCGCGACGGCCGCTTCGTCGGCGCCGTGGTGCGCCGCTTCCGGCTGGAGCTGGTCCACGCCTCCTCCTCGCGCGGCGGGCCCGCCGGCCTGCGGGCCATGCTGCGGGTGCTGGCCGCGGACGACATGGTGGTCATCACCCCCGACGGCCCGCGCGGCCCGCGGCGCGTGGCGGCGCCCGGCGTCGCCCAACTCGCGGCCCTGTCCGGATTGCCCGTGCTGCCCTGCGCCGCGCGCAGCACCCGCCAGCGCGTCCTCGGGAGCTGGGACCGCATGCGCCTGCCCTTGCCCTTCGGCCGCGGCGTGCTCGTCTGCGGCGCGCCGGTCGCCGTGGCGCGGGGCGGCGAGGCGGCGGCGCTGGTCGCGGCCGCCTT
>NZ_BAAAFZ010000011.1:36187-50989 GCF_039523795.1 Craurococcus roseus
CGCCGCCGCCCTCACCGCCGCGTGCGACGCGGCCGACGCCTGGGCCCATGAGGGGGCCCCGTGAGGGCGGGGCGATGAGCTTCGCCGGTTGGGCATGGCGGTAGGCCGCCGCCGCCGCGCCGCCGCCGCTCCGCCCTTACCTCCGCTGGCGCGCGGCGCGCGGCAAGGAGGTCGCGCCGCGGCTGGCGGAGCGCCGCGGGGACGGGGCGGCGCGGCCGCCCGGCCGCCTGCTCTGGCTGCACGCGGCGAGCGTGGGCGAGACGCTTTCGGTGCTGCCGCTCCTGGAGGCGCTGGCGGCGCGGGCGCCGGACCTCGGCGTGCTGCTGACCACCGGCACCGCCACCTCCGCCGCGCTGCTCGCCCGCCGCTTGCCGCCGGCGCTGGCCGACCGGGTGCAGCACCGCTTCGCGCCGCTCGACGTGCCCCGCTGGGTGGAGCGCTTCCTGGCCGGCTGGCGGCCGGACGCGGGCGCGCTGGTGGAGTCGGAACTGTGGCCGAACCTGATCCGTGCCGCCCGCCGCCGCGGGGTGCCGCTGGCCCTGGTCAACGCCCGCTTCTCGGAACGGTCCTCGCGGCGCTGGCGCCGTTGGGCGCCGGGCCTGGCGCGGGAACTGTTCTCCTCCCTGTCGCCCGTGCTCGCGCAGACGCCGGCCGACGCGGCGCGGCTCGGCGCCGCGGGCGCGCGGCTGGCGCTCTGCCTCGGCAACCTGAAGGACGCCGCGGCGCCCCTGCCTGCCGACCCGGGCGAATTGGCGCGGCTGCGCGAGGCCGTCGGCGGCCGCCCCGTGTTCCTCGCCGCCAGCACCCACCCGGGCGAAGAGGCGGTCGTGCTGGACGCGCACCGCCGCGCGGCGGCGTCCGGGCTCGCCGACCTCCTCACCGTGATCGTCCCGCGCCACCCCCACCGCGGCCCGGCGGTCGCGTCGGAGGCGGCGGCGGGCGGGCTCGCGGTGGCCCGCCGCGCGGCAGGCGGGGCGCCCCCCTCGCCGGGCACGGCGGTCTACGTGGCGGACACGATGGGCGAGCTCGGCCTGTTCTACCGCCTCGCGGGCGCGTGCTTGGTCGGCGGCTCGCTGGTGCCGCACGGCGGGCAGAACCCGATGGAACCGGCCCGCCTCCGCTGCCCGGTCCTGCTCGGGCCCCACACCGCCAACTTCGCCGAGCCGGTGGCGCGCCTGCTCGCCGCCGGCGGGGCGCTCAGGGTCGAAGGGCCGGACCCGGCGGGCGCCCTGGCGGCCCTCGCGGCGGGCGTGCTATCGAGGCCGGACCGCGCGCGCGGGATGGCGGACGCCGCCGCCTCGACAGCCGCGGTCGCGGAGGGCCTGCCCGGCCAAGTGGCGGATGCGTTGCTGCGGTTGCTGCCCCCGCCGCCCCCCGGCGCCGATCGCGGCGCCGTCGGCGCGGCCGCGGCGGTTCGCTGACGGACCGGCGCCGGTGCGTTCCGCCCGGCCGCCAACCCAAGGAAACAGGATGACGCCGAGCAGCAAGGTGCGGAGACCGGCCGAGGCATGATGCGCGCCCCGGGGTTCTGGCGGGAAAGCGGCGGCGGTTTGCTGCCCCTGCTCCTGACGCCCGCCTCCGCGGTCTATGCCGCCGCCACCGCCCGCCGGATGCGGCGGTCGGGCTGGCGGGCGCCGGTGCCGGTGATCTGCTGCGGCAACGCCACCGCGGGCGGCTCCGGCAAGACCACGGCGGCGCTCGACATCGGCCAGCGCCTCGCCAACCGCGGCATCGCGGTGCACTACCTCCTGCGCGGCTACGGCGGGACGCTCAAGGGGCCGCTGCGGGTGGACCCGGCGGTCCACGACAGCATGGCGGTCGGCGACGAGGCGCTGCTGCTGGCGGCGGAGCGCCCGGCCTGGATCTCGGCCGACCGCGCCGCCGGCGCCAGGGCCGCCGTGGAAGCGGGGGCGCAGGCGATCGTCATGGACGACGGCTTGCAGAACCCGACGCTGGAGAAGGACCTGTCGCTGCTGATCGTGGACGGCGGCTACGGCTTTGGGAACGGGCGCATCATCCCGGCCGGCCCGTTGCGCGAGCCGGTGAGCGCCGCCGCCGCGCGCAGCCGCGCCGCGGTTCTGATCGGCCCCGACGAGGCGGGCGCCGCGGCCATGCTGCCGCCGGGGCTCCCCGTGCTGCGGGCGGCGCTCAAGCCGGGGCCGGAAGCGGAGTTGCTCTCGGGCCAGCCGGTCTTCGCCTTCTGCGGCATCGCCAACCCGCTCAAATTCTTCGCCACGCTGACCGAGGCGGGCATGGTGCTCGCCGGCCGCGAGGCCTTCGCCGACCACTACCCCTTCGACGACGGCGACATGCGCGACCTGTTGGCCGAAGCGGAAGCGCTGCGCGCCATCCCGGTGACGACGCGCAAGGACTACGTCCGCATCCCGCCCGCCTTCCGCAGCCGGGTGACGGTGGTGACGGTCCGCCTGGAATGGTCCGAACCGGCGCAGATCGAAGCCCTGCTCGAGCCGCTCGCCCAAAGGATCCCGGTTCCCGCCTGAACGGCCCCGATCGAGGCCGGCCGAAACGATGTGAGTTCACTATACCGGCCGGACGGTTGACATACCGTCCGGCCGGTATAGCTTTCCGGCATGGCTCGCGACCACGCTTCCACCCCGGCGACCGATGCCCGCACCCGCATCCTCGACGCCGCGGAAGCCATCGTCCGCGCCCGCGGCGTCCCCAACCTCACCTTGGAAGCGGCCGCCCGAGAGGCCGGCGTGTCCAAGGGCGGGCTGCTCTACCATTTCTCTTCCAAGGAGGCGCTGCTTTCCGCCCTGCTGGGCCGGTTGGCGGAGTTCGTGTCCCAGGACTTCACGGAGGCTCTGGAACGCCTGCCGCCCGGCCCGGGCCGCGCCGCGCGCGCCATGCTGGCCTGGGGGCTGGAGGTGTCGGAGGCGGAGGCGAACGAGCGCTGCGACCGCGCCGCCGCCGTGTTCCTCGCCGCTTTCCACCACGACCCCGCGCTGCTCGACCCGATCCGCGCCGTGGTCGCGCGGTTGAGGGAGGCCGTGGCGACGGACGGGCTGGCGCCGGGGCACGGCATGGCGGTCATGGCGGCGATGGACGGCCTGTTCATGGCCCGGATCTTCGGCATGTACGAACTCGGGCCGGACGAGCGCCGCGACATGCACGCCGCGCTCTCCCGCCTGCTGGACCCCGTTCCGTGACTCGGCGCCGCGGCCTCCTGCTGGTGGCGGCGTTCCTCGCGGCGCTGGGCGGCGGCGCTTGGTTCTTCCTCCGGGCCGGCCAAGCGCCGCAGGCGACCGCGCCCGCGGCCGCGGCGCCGTCCGAGCCGCCAGGCGTCGGGGCGCTGGGCCGCGTGGAGCCCGCGTCGCGCATCCGCAAGCTGACGCAGCCCGGCGGCTTCGCCGTCACCCGCGTCGAGCGGCTGCTGGTGGCCGAGGGCGACCGGGTCGAGGCGGGCCAGCTCCTCGCCGAGCTGGGCGACGCGGCGCAGAAGGATGCGGCGCTGGCGCAGGCCGAGGCGTCCTTGGCGGAGGCGCGCGCCAACCTCGCCAAGACGCGCGCCGCCGGCCGCCCTTCCGAGATCGCGGCGCAGCGCGCCCGCATCGAGAGCCTCGCCGCGCAGGAAGCGATCGCCCGCCGCGAAGCGGAGCGGGCGGAGCGGCTCGTGCCCAGCGGCGCCGGGGCCTTCGCCGCCGCCGACCGCAACCGCGCCGCCGCGGCCGCCCGCGCCGCCGAGCGCGCCGAAGCGGAGGCGCAGCTCGAAACCCTGTCGCGCCCGCGTCCCGAGGACGTCGCGCTCAGCGAGGCCCAGGTGGCCGCTGCGGAGGCGCAGGTGGCCAGGGCGAGCGCCGACGCTTCGCTCTCGCGCGTGCGGGCGCCGATCGCGGGCACGGTGCTGCGGGTCTACGCGCGGCCGGGCGACCAGATCGGCAGCGACGGGCTGCTCGACCTGGCGGACCTGACGCGCCTGGACGTGGTGGCGGACGTGTACGAGACCGACCTGCCGCGGCTGCGCCCCGGCGCGCCGGCCGAGGTGGTCGTGCCGGGCGAACCCCGCCGCTACGACGCGGAGGTGCGCGAGATCGGCTGGCTGGTGCGCCGCACCGTGCAGGCCGGCACCGACCCCGTGGCGGCGGTGGACGCGCGCACGGTGGAGGTGCGCCTTTCCTTGTCCGAAGAGGGCCGCGCCGCGCTGGAGCGGCGGACCAACATGCAGGTGCAGGTGGCGATCCGGCCGTGAACGTCCTCACCAGAACCCCTTCCGCGCCGCCGCCCGACGGCGAACTCCTGCCCTGGGCGCCCGAGCGCACCGGCGGAGCGCCCCCGCAGCCGCCGCCGTCGGGGCGCGAAGGGCCGGCGCGCCGCACCACTTCCTTCCGGCCGCTCCGCTCCCTGCTGCTGCCGCTCCGGCTCGCGTGGCGGCAGCTCCGGGCGGAGAAGGCGCGGCTCGCCTCCGCCATCGCCGGCGTGATGTTCGCCTGCGTGCTGGTGTTCATGCAGCTCGGCTTCCGCTCGGCGCTGTTCGACAGCGCCACCGCGCTTCTGCAATCCATGCGCGCCGACGTGTTCCTGATGCACCCGCTCACCACGGCGAGCTTCAAGCCCGAGACCTTCCCGCGCGCGCGCGCCAGCCAGGCCCTCGCGCTTCCGGAGGTGCAGGCGGCGGTGCCGGTCTACCTGGCGCAGGCGAGCTGGCGGAACCCGGAGAACGGCGCCCGCCGGGCCGTGCAGCTCATCGGCTTCGACACGGAGGCGGGGGTGATGGACTTCCCCGGCCTCGCGCCGCTGGTGGACGCGCTGAAGCGTCCCGACGCGGTCGCCTTCGACCGCCGCTCCCGCCCCGAATTCGGCGACGTGGCGAAGCTGCTCGCCGAGCGCGGGCCGTTCGAGGCGCAGATCGGCAACCGCCTGATGGAGGTGGTGGGGCTGGTGGAGATCGGCCCCTCCTTCGGCGCCGACGGCAACGTGGTGCTCTCCGAGGTGAACTTCCGCCGCTTGGTCAAGGAGCGGCAGGTCTCGGCCATAGACCTGGCGGCGATCAAGCTGCGGCCGGGCGCGGACGTGGAGGCGGCGAAGCGGCGCTTGGCGGAGCTGTTGCCGCGCGACGTGATCGTGCTGAGCCAGCCCGAGCTGGTGGCGTGGGAGCGGCGCTACTGGGAGGAGGCGACGCCGATCGGCTTCATCTTCGCCTTCGGCAGCCTGATGGGCCTCGTGGTCGGCATGGTCATCGTCTACCAGATCTTGTTCAGCGACATCGCCAGCCACCTGCGCGAGTACGCCACGCTGAAGGCCATGGGCTACTCCAATTGGTACCTGGGCCGGGCGGTGCTGTCGGCGGCGCTGATCCTGGCAGTGCTGGGCTTCCTGCCGGGCTTCGGCCTGTCGTTCTTCCTGTACGGCGCGGTCGGCGAAGCCACCTTCCTGCCGCTGAACATGGACCTGGAGCGAGGGGTCGGGGTGTTCCTGATGATCTTCGCCATGTGCGCGCTCGCGGGCCTCCTGGCGATGCGCAAGCTCCGCGACGCCAACCCCGCGGACATGTTCTGATGCGCGGCGGGGCGAACCCGATCGAGCTGCGCGGCGTCGGCTACGCCTACGGCACGGGCGATCTGGCGCGGCCGGTGCTGCGCGACGTGGACCTCACGGTCGGGCCGGGCGAGATCGTGCTGCTGACCGGCCCGTCCGGCAGCGGCAAGACGACGCTCCTGACCCTGATCGGCGCCTTGCGCGCGGTGCAGACGGGCAGCGCGTCGGTGCTCGGGCTGCAATTGGCCGGCGCCACCGAGCGCCAGCGCGTGGAACTGCGGCGGCGCATCGGCTTCATCTTCCAGCAGCACAACCTGCTCGGCTTCCTGACGGCGCGGCAGAACGTGGCCATGGCGCTCGAACTCGACCCCGCGACGAGCGAGAAGGAACGGATGGCGCGCGCCGGCGCCATGCTGGAGGCGGTGGGCATCGGCGACCGCGCGGACGCGCCGCCGGCGAAGCTCTCCGGCGGCCAGCGGCAGCGCGTGGCGGTGGCGCGGGCGCTGGTGGGCAGGCCGGGGCTGATCCTGGCGGACGAGCCCACGGCGGCGCTCGACAAGCAAAGCGGCGGCGAGGTGGTGCGGCTGCTGCGCGACTTGGCGAAGCGGCAGGGAGTGCCGATCCTGCTCGTCACCCACGACCCGCGCATCCTGGACATCGCCGACCGCGTCGTGTCGATGGAGGACGGGCGGATCACGGCGGCGGAGGCGGGGGCGGCGGCCGAGTGACGCCGCACCGGAGCCCGCGCGCTCAGCCTGCCGGCGCGATGTCCCGCAGCACGGCGGCGAAGTGGCAGGCGGCGGCCCCGAGCACGAAAGCGTGCCACGCCGCGTTGTGGAAGGGCAGCCGGTCCGCCAGGTGGAACGCGGTGCCAGCGGTGTAGAGCACCCCGCCCGCCACGAGCAGCGCCAGCGCCCCCGTCGAAAGGGCGTCGGCGAGCGGGACGATGAGGACCACGCCGCACCAGCCCAGCAGCAGGTAGAGCAGCACGGCCAAGCGTTCGCGGCGCCCCGGCCGGCCCAGCAGCGCGTGCGCCGCCCCCGCAGCGGCGGCCGTCCACACGCCGGCCAGCAGCGCGCCGCCGGCGGCCCCGCCGACCGCCATGCCGGCGAAAGGGGTGTAGGTCCCGGCGATCATGGCGAAGATCGCGGCGCGGTCGCACCGCCGGTAGAGCGCCTTGCGACGAGCGCCGGCGGGGGTGAGATTGTAGAGCGCGGAGCACCCGAGCATCGCCACGAGCCCGGCCGCGTAGGCCAGGAGGCCCAGCGCCCCGAGCGGGTCCGCGGCGGCCGAGGGCAGCGCGGCGGCGGCGAGCATGCCGCAGGCGGTCAGCCCGAAAGCGGCGCCGAGCGCGTGGACGGCGGCGTCGGCGATCAGCTCGCCCCGGCTGTAGCGGCGCGGCAAGCCGGCCGAGGCATCCCTCCGCGCCGCCTTTGGCGGTGTCATCGTCTGCTCGACGCCTCCGAGCGCGAAGCGGCCCCGAGTAACAAGGCGGTTCGAGCCCTGGGCGTTTCCGCCCAGGGCGATCGCGGGCTAGGCCGCGTCTTCAAGCCGCTCCTGCAACTCCAGCCACTCCGCCTCCAGCGCCTCCACCTCGCGCGCGATGGCGGCGCGGCGCGCGGTGGCGCGGGCGAGCAGGCCGGGGTTGTCGCGGGCGTAGAGGCGCGGGTCGGACAGCGCTTCGTCTATCGTGGCCGCTTCCTTGCCCAAGGCCGCGAGCGTCGTTTCCACGCGCTTGAGCCGCTCGCGCAGCGGCGCCAGCGCGCCGCGCGCCTCGGCCCGCTCGCGCCGTTCGTCGCGTCGCGTCGGCACCGCCTCTTGCCGGGCCGCCTCCGGGCGCGACCGTTCGGCCAGGAGGGCGCGGTACTCGTCCAGGTCGCCCTCGAAGGGCCGCGCCGTGCCGTCCGCCACCAGCCAGAGCCGGTCCGCCACCAGCTCCACCAAATGCGGGTCGTGGGTGATGAGCAGCACCGCGCCGGCGTAGTCCCCCAGCGCCCGCACCAGCGCGTCGCGCGCGTCGATGTCGAGGTGGTTGGTCGGCTCGTCCAGGATCAGGAGCTGCGGCGCATCGCGCGTGCAGAGCGCGAGCAGCAGCCGCGCCTTCTCGCCGCCGGAGCAGGAGGCGACGGCCGTTTCCGCGCGGTCGGCGTCCAGCCCGAAGCGGGCGAGCTGGGCGCGGCATTGCGTTTCGGTCGCCTTGGGCAGCGCCGCCTGCATGTGGGAGAGCGGCGTGCCGTCCGGGTCCAGCTCCTCCGCCTGGTGCTGCGCGAAGTAGCCGACGCGCAATCGCGGCGCCCGGTGCTGCTCGCCCGCCATCAAGGGCAGGCGGCCCGCGAGCACCTTGGCCAGGGTGGACTTGCCGTTGCCGTTGGCGCCGAGCAGCGCCACGCGGTCGTCCTGGTCCAGCCGCAGGTCCAGGCCGCGCAGCACCGGGCGCCCGTCGTAGCCGGCGGCGGCGCGGCGGAGGGAGAGCACGGGCGGCGGCAGCGCGGCGGGCTCGGGGAAGGCGAAGCGCGTCGGCGCGTCCTCCACCACCGCCTCGATCGGCGGCAAGCGTTCCAGCGCCTTGAGCCGGCTCTGCGCCTGCCGGGCCTTGGTCGCCTTGGCGCGGAAGCGGTCCACGAAGGCCTGCATGTGCGCGCGCTGCGCCAGCACGCGCTCGTTCTGCGCCGCCTGCTGCGCCTGCCGCTCGGCGCGGATGCGGGTGAACTCGCCGAAGCCGCCGGGGTAGAGCGTGAGCTTGCCGCGGTCGAGGTGGGCGATGGCGTGGACGCAGCGGTCCAGCAGGAAGCGGTCGTGGCTCACCAGCAGCGCGGCGCCGGAGAAGCGCTGCAACCAGCCCTCCAGCCACATGGCGGCTTCCAGGTCGAGGTGGTTGGTCGGCTCGTCCAGCAGCAGCAGGTCGGGCTCCAGGAACAGCGCGCGGGCCAGCGCCACGCGCATCCGCCAGCCGCCGGAGAACTCGCCCACGGGCCGCGCCTGCGCCTCCGCGTCGAAGCCGAGCCCCGCCAGCACGGTCGCGGCGCGCGCGGGGGCGCTGTCGGCGCCGATGGCGAGGAGGCGCTCGTGGATCTCGCCGAGGCGCGCGGGGTCCGGCCCCCGCTCCGCCTCGGCCAGCAGCGCGGCGCGCTCGGCGTCCGCCTCCAGCACGGTGTCGAGCAGGCTCAGGGGACCGGCCGGCGCTTCCTGCGCGACGTAGCCGAGCCGGGCGCGGGCGGCCAAGCGGATCTCGCCGCCGTCGGGGGCGATCCGCCCGGAGACGGCCCGCAGCAGGGTGGACTTGCCGGCGCCGTTGCGCCCGACCAGCCCGACGCGCCGGCCCGGGTCCACGGCCAGGTCGGCGTCGTCCAGCAGCGCGCGGCCGGCGATGCGGAGGGTCAGGTTGCGGATCGCCAGTACTGTCATGGGGAGGTTCTACAACAGGCGCCGGCGCGGTGGTGCAAGGCGGCGCACGCCCTTTCCGGTCCCAACGACTCCGGGGGTTCGGGCTCCCATGCGCCGAGCGTGCGCCAGGTTCCGGCGCCGAATCGTTCCGTGTGGGGGAAGCATGGCCGATTTCCAGCAGCGGGGCGCGTTTGGCGGGTCCGGGTCCGGGTGGAGGGCGCACCCGCGCGCCGCCTCCGACATGCGCGAAGAAGCCAGGGCGCGGGCGGCGACGCAAGGGGATGGGCGTTTGGGAGGCGTGGCCGCGGAAGCGCGACGGACGCCGCGCCGGTCCTCACGGTCACCGCGCACCTCGTCAAGAAGTGGCGAGCCATCGCTCCAGGCGGAGGACGCGGCCATGCGGGCGGTGTCACGGTGCAGCCCGCCATGCCGAGCGCTCCCTCCCCGCCCATAGCCGGATTCGCAACCGTTCGGGACGGGCGTGCCGCGCCAAGTGGCCGAGCAGGCGCGCGGCCGGCGCGTCGGGCGATGGGCCTGGGTTCTGTGCACCGCCTGCTGCGGGCGGCCGTGGTCGGCCTCGGTCTTTTGGCGCCCTTCGGCGGGCCGCGCGCGGACGCGATCTCGGACCTGGACCGCGCCTTCACGGAAGCCTACCGCCTCGGCGCCGCGCAGGCGCTCGCCAACCTCCGGGCCGCCGTCCCGGTGCTGGTGAACCGCTTCGAGCAGATCGCGCTCTACCGCCCCGGCGTCGAAGCGCCGGAACTGTTCTCGATGGACGCGGCGCTTTACCTGGAAGCGAGCGCCGTTTCCCACACGGCGGCCGCGCTGGCGGCCCGGCTCGCGCCCTTCGGGCTCGGGGCGCTGGACGACGAGAGGCGCGCCTGGCTCGCGCGGTACCAGTCCCTGCTGTCCGCGGCCGAGGCCGAAGTGGCGCGGCGGGGCGACATCCCGGAAGAGCTGCGGACGCTGCAACGCGGCATGCTCGGCGACGTGCGGCGGTTCGCGCAGCGCATCCACCAGCAGGGCTCGGTCGACCAGGCCCTGCTCGACGACATGGGCGCCACCGTGCGGGCCGCCGTGCGCAAGAACCTCGAACACGCCGCGGCGTCGCAACTGGAGCAGTTCCGGAACCAGGTCGTCCGCTGGAAGGCCGCCTACCCTTCGCTGGCCTGGGACCGCGCCGCGGTCGTCGTCATCGGCGTCCACCAAGCCCGGGACGGCAACCTGCAAAGGCAGTTCTTCGACTGGTTGCTGGACGACCATCCGAGCCGGCAGGACCGGGTCGTGTTCGCGGAGACCCTGACGCCCCCCGACCCGCTCGACCAACCGCCAGCGACCGAGGCGCTTACGCTGCTGTCCAAGGTCATGCTGGACAAGGATTTGGCGAAGGTCGTCTTCGGCGATCCCTTGGCCTTGCAGTCCGACGTCCTCGGCGGCGCGGCCGAAGCGATCATCGCCACTTGGCGCCGATGAGCCGCGCCCGGAGCCCTTTCGCGGTCGCCCGCAGCATTCCCACGAGCCGGTGCGGGCGGCCGGCGCGCCCCGATGCTCCGCGCCCCGCGCGGAGCCGACGCCCGCCGAATCGCCGGTAGCGTCGGGCCGGGCGCGGCGGACCGGCGCCCCGAACCGGACCGGCGCCCCGAACCGGACCGGCGCGCGAAGCCCCGTATGCCGAAGCCGTTTGTGGTGCCCCCGGGGAGACTCGAACTCCCACGCCCGTCGCCGGGCAACGGATTTTGAGTCCGCTGCGTCTACCATTCCGCCACAGGGGCAGGGCGGCGCGGTCTAACCCGTCGCTCCCGCGCGGTCCAGCGCCGCCGCCGGCTCCTCCGCTGTCGCGGTGGCGAACTCGGCCGGGCCGGTGATCTCGATCAGTTCCAGGTCGTCCGAGTGCGCGATCTCGCGGTGCCGGACGCGCGGGGGCTGGTGGACGCAGTCGCCGGGCCGCAACTCCACCTCGCCGATGTCTTCGTACTCGAAGCGCACCCAGCCCTTGAGCACGTAGACCATCTGGAACGCCAAGTCGTGGGTGTGCCACTTCGGCTCGGGGTGCCGGCCGGGCACGGCGCGGATGACGTGGGCGCCGAACGCGCCGTGCGTCGCGTCACGGATGCCGAGGTCGCGGTACTCGAAAAAGGCGCGCAACCCCCGGTCGAAGCCGGAGTCGGCCGCGTGGCGCACCATCGTGCGCCCGGACGCGGGGGCCGGGGGCTGCTGAATCGGAGCGTCGTCTGGCATGGCGGACCTCCCGCTCTGGCTGCTGCCTTCGTGTCTTATTTTTAATGTTCACGAACTCGTGTTCAGTAGGTCGTTTCGCGTATACAAGGGCATCGCGCCGCCGAGGCCCCGGCAGGCTGCGCCACCCGGCCGCGGAAGGAAAGCACGGCAGATGCGGAACTCTTCTTCTAAGCGGCAGGCGGAGCGCGCGCAGGCGGTGGCGCTGGTGATCTCCTTGGCCTGGATGGTGCTGGCGCAGATCGGTTGCGTCATGTTCTGGGAGGCGGGCTTCCTGACCCGCCAAGCGTCGCTGCTGCACTGGCTGGTGGTGGGTGTCCTGCCGCCCGCCATGGCGCTTTGGACGACGGAAACGGACAGAACGGCGCAGCGCTGAGCCGGCCCGGGCCGGCTTCCGCCACGCCATCGCAACATCGGCACCGCGGTCCGCACGATCACGTCAAACGGCGCCTCGCGCGGTTGGGAGGATGCGCCGCCGGACCTTATGGTGCCGGCGCATGGCCGGAACTTCCTTCGCCCTTCCGCCCCCTCCGCGGTCGCCGGACCTCGGCCCCATCTCGGACGCGGCGCTCTTCCTCGACTTCGACGGCACCCTGGTGGAGATCGCGCCGCGGCCCGACGCGGTGCAAGTCCAGCCCGGCCTGCCGCGCCTGCTGCAACGCATAGCCGCCGGGCTGAACGGGGCGCTAGCCATCGTGAGCGGCCGGCCGCTCCGCGACCTGGACCATTTCCTTCCGGTGCCGATCGCCATGGCGGGCGACCACGGCGCCACCTTGCGCCCGGTGCCCGGCCAGCCGCCCGAATCGCCCGACCTGCCGCACGCGCCGGCCGCTTGGCGGGACCGCGCCGCCACCCTGGTTGAACGCTTTCCCGGCACGCTGATCGAGGACAAGGAGCACGGCTTCGTCGTCCACTACCGCCTCGCCCCGGCCGCCGGCCCGGTGGCGAAGGCCCTGCTGGACGAATTGCTCGCCGAAGCCGGGCCCAACGGCGGCGGCTTCACCCTGCTCGAAGCCCGCATGGCCTGGGAGGTGCGGCCGCGAGGCGCGTCCAAGGGCACGGCGGTCCGCGACCTGATGGCCCGCGCGCCCTTCGCCGGCCGCCGCCCGGTGTTCATCGGCGACGACGTCACCGACGAGGAGGGCATGGCCGTGGCGCGCGAGCACGGCGGCCTGGGCCTGCGCCTACAGGACGCGTTCGGCGAGCCGGAGGCGCTGCGCGAATGGCTCGCCCGCTGCGTCCCGGCCGCGGAGACCGAAGCCCCGGCATGAAGCGCTTGGTGATAGTCGCCAACCGCGTCCCGGACCCCAAGGAACGCGGCGCGACGGCCGGCGGCTTGGCCGTGGCCTTGCAAGACGCCGTCAACCGCCGCGACGCCATGTGGTTCGGCTGGAGCGGCAAGACCGCGGAGGCCACCGCGGCGGAGCCGTCTCTGCTGCGCCAGGGCCGCCTGACCTACGCCACGCTCGACCTCGGCGACAGCGACTACCGCCGCTACTACCAAGGCTTCTCCAACGGCTCCCTGTGGCCCACCCTGCACTACCGCCTCGGCCTGGCCCAGTTCTCGCGCGACGACTACGCCGGCTACCGCGAGGTGAACGCCGCCTTCGCCGGGGCGCTCGCGCCGTTGCTGCGGCCGGACGACATGGTTTGGGCGCACGACTTCCACCTCTTTCCCATGGGCGCGGAATTGCGGCGGCGCGGGAGCCGGCAGCGCCTCGGCTTCTTCCTGCACGTGCCCTTCCCCCCGCCCGCCGTCTTCGCCGGCCTGCCGCGCAGCGCCGAGCTGCTGGCGGACCTCGCCGCCTACGACGTGATCGGCCTGCAAACGGAGGACGACGCCGCCCACCTCCGCGCCGCCCTCGCCGCCGAAGGGCACGCGGAAGCGGCGGAGCGCGTCTCGGCCTTCCCCATCGGCATAGACGCGGACGCCTTCGCGAAGCTGGCCGAGCGCGCGGTCGAGAAGCAGGAGATGGCGCGCTTCCGCCGGAGCATCGCCGGGCGCGCCTTGGTGATCGGCGTGGACCGCCTGGACTATTCCAAAGGCCTGCCGCAACGCTTCTCCGGCTACGGCCAACTGCTCGCGCGCTACCCGGAGCAGCGCTCGCGGGTGACGTACCTCCAGGTCGCGCCCGTGTCGCGGGGCGACGTGGCGCAATACCAAGCGCTGCGGCGGGAGCTGGACGAACTGGTGGGCCGCATCAACGGCGACTACGCCGAGCCGGACTGGGTGCCGCTCCGCTACATGACCCGCCCTGTGCCGCGCCCGACCCTCGCGGGCTTCATGCGCCACGCGCGCGTCGGGCTGGTGACGCCGCTCCGCGACGGCATGAACCTCGTCGCCAAGGAGTACGTCGCGGCCCAGGACCCGGCCGACCCGGGGACGCTGGTGCTGTCCCGCTTCGCCGGCGCCGCGCCCTACCTGAAAGGCGCGCTGCTGGTGAATCCGCTCGACCCGGACGAGATCGCGGAGGCGCTGGACCAAGCGATGGCCATGCCGCTGAAGGAGCGCCAGGAACGCTGGGAGCCGATGGCGGCGGAGGTGCGGGAAGGCTCGGCGCGGAACTGGTGCCAGAAGTTCCTGGCGGCGCTGGAGGGGTAGGCGCGTCCGCCGGCGCCGCTTGGCGCGAAGCTCTGCAACCGCACAAAGGGGATCGTTCGATGGACCGTCGCAATCTGCTGGGCGCGCTGGCAGCGGCGCCGCCGATGGCGCTCGCGGCCGACCGCGTCGCGGCGCAGGCGCAGCCCGCGCCAACGGCGGGGGGCAAGAACTACGTCCTCGTGCATGGCGCTTACGGCGGCGGCTGGATCTGGCGCGACGTGGCCGGGGGGCTGCGCCGGCGAGGCCACCGCGTTTGGACGCCGACCCAGACCGGCCTCGGCGAGCGCAGCCACCTCTTGTCGCGCCAGATCACCGTGGACACCCACATCGGGGACGTGGCGAACGTCATCGAAACCGAAGAGATCGCCGACATCATCCTGGTTGGCCACTCCTACGGCGGCATGGCCGTGACCGGCGTGGCGGACCGCATGGCCGACCGCATCCGCCACGTCGTCTATCTGGACGCGCTGCTCCCCGAGAACGGCGACACGGCTTTCACGGTCCTCCCCGCAGGCGTGGAGGACTCGCGCCGCAAGGCCGTCCGCGAGCAAGGCGGAGGGGTCGCGCTGCCGGTGCCCGGCCCCGAGGCGTTCCCGATCCCGGACGGCCCGGCGAAGGACTGGTTCATGCGGCGCTTGCGGCCGCACCCGATCGGCACCTACGAGAGCCCGGTGCGCTTGTCGAAGCCCGCGGGGGCGGGCCTGCCGGTCACCTACGTCTCCTACACCAACCCGCCCTTGGCCTCGATCGAGCCGAGCCGGCGACGCGCCCGCGCGAAGGAGGGTTGGACGTACGTGGAGCTGCCGGTTCCGCATGACGTCGAAGTGCCGGCGCCGGAGAAGGTCGTCGAGTTGCTGGCCGGCATCGGCTGAGGCGCCCGGCCCCGCCCCGGTCCTTACGGCCGCGGCGCCGGCCCGACGCGGGGATTAGGCGCTTCGGTCGGACGGTGTAACCTCCGCTGGCGCAGGCGGCCACGCGCCCGGATCGGGGCGCCCCGAGAGCCGCCGCGCGGGGAGGACCGCACCACGATGACCCTCGACCGACGCACGTTCCTCAAGGCCGGCGCCGCGGCGGCGCCGGCGGCG
>NZ_BAAAFZ010000011.1:51004-59877 GCF_039523795.1 Craurococcus roseus
CGCCGGCGGCGGCCGCCGGCGGGCTGCCCTGGCGCAGCGCCCGCGCGCAGGCGGCGAACACCATCCGCATCGCGCTGCTCTGCGACTTCTCGGGCACCTACCGCGACGTCACCGGGCCGACCGAGCTCGCCTGCGTGCGCCAGGCCGCGGCCGAGTTCGGCAACCGGGGCTTCAACGTCGAGGTCGTGTTCGCCGACAACCAGAACAAGCCGGACGTCGGCTCCAACGTCACCCGCCAGTGGTTCGACCGCGACGGCGTGGACGCGGTGGTGGACGGCGGCGCTTCCTCCGTCGCGCTCGCGGTGAACGATGTCGTGCGCGAGAAGAACAAGGTCTTCCTGAACTCCTCCTCGGCCACCTCGGACCTGACCGGGTCGAAGTGCTCGCCCAACACGGTGCACTGGACCTACGACACCTGGATGCTGGCCAAGTCCACCGGCGGCGCCACGGTGCGCGCCGGGGGCGATTCCTGGTTCTTCATCACCGCCGACTACGCCTTCGGCCACGCGCTGGAGCGCGACACCGGCACCTTCGTGCGCAACGCCGGCGGCCGGGTGCTGGGGAGCGTCCGCACGCCCTTCCCGGGCACCTCGGACTTCTCCTCCTTCCTGGTGCAGGCGATGGCGGCCAAGCCGAAGGTGATCGGCCTCGCCAACGCGGGCTCCGACACCATCAACTGCATCAAGCAGGCGGCCGAGTTCGGGTTGAGCCGGCGCGGCGTCCAACTCGCCTCGCTGCTGATGTTCCTGCCGGACGTGCACGCGCTCGGCCTCGCCACCACGCAGGGGCTGATCTGCACCGAGACTTTCTACTGGGACCTGAACGACCGCACCCGCGCCTTCTCGGCCCGGGTCCGCCCGCACATCGGCGCGCAGAACGCGCTGTGCATGAACCACGCGGGCGGCTACGCCTCCGTCGTGCATTACCTGAAGGCGGTGGCCGACATGGGCGTCCGCGCCGCCAAGGCCAGCGGCGCCGATGCGGTGGCGCGGATGAAGGCCATGCCCTGCGACGACGACTGCTTCGGACCCGGCCGCATCCGCGAGGACGGCCGCAAGCTCCATCCCGCCTACCTGTTCGAGGTGAAGAAGCCGGAGGAGAGCCGCGGGCAGTTCGATTACTACAAGCTGCTCCAGACCACCCCGGGCGAGGAGGCCTTCCGGCCGCTCGGCGAAGGGGGCTGCCCGATGGTGCGGTCCTGACGGGCGCTTGAGGGCGGGGCGCCGCTCGGGCACCATGCCGGCCCATTCGTTTCGGCCGGCCCCCTCTCCGGTGGATGGCGGCTCGGCCAGGGGACCACCGATGCTGGCGCTTCTCTGGCTCATCCCGCTGACGCTCGCCTTGGGAGGCGCCGCGCTCGCCCTGTTCGTGTGGAGCGCGCGGTCGGGGCAGTTCGACGACCTGGACGCGGCCGCCCACCGCATCCTGCGCGACGACGACGCCCCGCGCCGCGGCGCCCGCCGCCCGCCGGACCGGGGCTGAAGGCCCTCCCGCGGACTCGGCCGCCGGGCGCCCGGAGGACCTTCGCCGCAGATGCGACTGCTGCTCTGGTACTGGGGGCGCCGCGGCGCCGGGGGGCAGCTCACCCTCGCCTTGGCCGAAGCCTTGGCGCGTCGTCCCGACGCGGCGCCCGCCCTTTCGCTTTCGCGGCAAGCCGACCTGCTGGCCGAGACGACGGCCCTCGGCCTGCCGACCGACGCCGTGGACACCTACAACAGCGCCGCGGGCTTCGTCCTCAACCTGCCGCGCGCGCCCTTCCTCGCGCGCCGGCTGGTGGCGCAGGCGCGCGCCCACCGCGCCGACGCGGTGGTTTCGGTGATGAGCCACCTGTGGACGGCGTTGGCGGCGCCCGCCCTGCGCCGAGCCGACATCCCCTTCGTGCCGCTGGTCCACGACGCCGCGCGGCACCCGGGCGACCCCGGGCTGTGGTGGGATTGGCGGCTCGACCGCGAGTTGGACGCCGCCAGCGCGGCGATCGCCCTTTCCGGCGCGGTGGAAGCCGCCCTCCGCGCCCGGCGCCCGCGCCTGCCTGTGGCGCGGCTGCCGCTCGGCGCCCACCTGCCCGCGTCCAGCCTGCGCGCGGCGGCGCCGACCGGCACGGCGGGCGACTTCCTTTTCTTCGGTCGGGTCCGCGCCTACAAGGGCCTCGACCTGCTGCGCGACGCCTTCCGCCTCATCCACGAGCGCCGCCCGGAAGCGCGGCTCCGGGTGGTGGGCGAGGGCGACATCGAGGCCGCCGCCCCCGGCCTCTCCTCCTTGGACGGCGTGCGGGTGGAACCGCGCTGGGTGGCCGAGCCCGACATCCCGCCGCTCCTGGCCGGCGCCGGCGCCCTGGTGCTGCCCTACCGCGAAGCGAGCCAGAGCGGCGTCGTGTCCCTCGCCCACGCCCTCGGCGTGCCGGTGGTGGCGACGCCCGTGGGCGGCTTGGCCGAGCAGGTGACGGACGGCGTGGACGGCGCCCTGGCCGCGGCGGCGGAGCCGGGGGCGCTGGCGGACGCGATGGCCCGCCTGTGCGACCCCGCCGAACGCGACCGCCTCGCCGCCGGCGCGCGCCGCACCGGCCGCGCGCTGGCCGATTGGGACGCGCAGGCCGCCGCGCTGCTGGACGCCCTGCGCGGCGCGGGCATCGGCGGCCAACGGCGTCGATCGGGGCTCGGTTAACGGGCGCTCCACGCACCCGGACCTTCCGGCTTGGCCCACCGAGGCCGAAGCCCTCTTGGCCGCCGCCCGTTGCGCGGTCGCCGACGAATCGCGGTCGGGTCGGCACTGATGTGTGCGGCTGGCAGTTCAATCGGCCTTGATCTAACAAGCCTCCGTCATGCCCCCTCTCGACGCTTGGCTGTCCGAGGCCGAGGCCCTGCTCGCCGCCACCCGCCGCGCCGGCTTCGGCCCGGCCATGGACCGCGCCGTTTCCGCTACCGCCGGGGCGCTGGCCGCCGGCCGGCCGTTGCTCGTCTGCGGCAACGGCGGCTCGGCCGCGGACGCGCAGCACATCGTGGCGGAGCTGGTGGGCCGGTTCCTGCGCGAACGGCGGGCGTTGCGCGCGATCTGCCTGAGCGGCGACCCCGCGGTGCTCACCGCCTGGAGCAACGACCACGGCTTCGACACCGTGTTCGCCCGGCAGGTGGAAGCGCACGCGGAGCCGGGCGGCGTGCTGCTCGCCCTGTCCACCTCCGGCAACTCGCCCAACGTGGTGAAGGCGCTGGAAACGGCGCGGGCGCGCGGCATGGCCACCATCGGCCTCACGGGAGAGGGCGGCGGCCGCATGGCGCCGCTCTGCGACCACCTCTTCGCCGTGCCCTCCGCCTCCACGCCGGCGGTCCAGCAGGTCCACCTCTGCTTGTACCACTGCTTCTGCGCCGGCGTGGAGGCGGCGGTCGCCGACGGCGCGGCGTGACCGGAGGCCCGCGCCCGGCGGTTTTCCTCGACCGCGACGGCGTGCTGATCGAGGACACCGGCTACCCGCACGACCCGGCGGAGGTGCGCTGGATCGCCGGCGCGCCGGAGGCGGTCGCGCGCCTGAACCGCGCGGGCTTCCTCGTCTTCGTCGTCACCAACCAATCCGGCGTCGCCCGCGGCCTGTACCCGGACGAGCAGGTTGGGGCGTTGCACCGCTGGATGTCGGAGCGGCTGGCCGGAGCGGGGGCGCGGGTAGACGCCTTCGAGCACTGCCCGCACCACCCGGACGCGCCGCTGCCCGCCTACCGGCGAAACTGCCGCCGCCGCAAACCCGCGCCCGGCATGATCGAGGACCTGCTGCGCGCCTGGCCGGTGGAGCGCGCCGGCTCCTTCCTCGTCGGCGACAAGCCGAGCGACCTCGCCGCCGCCGCCGCGGCCGGCCTGCCCGGGCACCTCTTCCCCGGCGGGAGCCTAGACGCCTTCCTCGGCGGCATCCTCCGGTGAGCGCGCTCGGCCGCGTCTGGCGCCTGCTGCCGCGCGACATGCGGCGCGAGGCCCTGTTCGGCGCCATGGCCGCGCTCGCCCCGCGCCCGGACCCGGAGCCGCCGCGGCCCGATGCCGCCGGCCCCGTCACCGTCGCCGGCTATTTCGGCGCGCCCACCGGCCTCGGCGCCGCCGCCCGGCGCTTGGCGGCCGCGCTCCGGCTCGCCGGGTTCGCGGTGGCCGAGGCCGACCTCACCGGCCCGCTCCGCCAAGGCCCGCCCGCCCCGCCGCCGCGCGTGGCGCCCGGCCCCGGGACGTTGATGGTCCACGTCAACGGCCCGATGCTGCCCTGGGCCATGCGCGTGCTCGGCCGCGGCGCCGTTTCCGGCAAGCGCGTCATAGCGGTGTGGAACTGGGAGCTGCCGAAGCTCGCGCCCGATTGGCGCCGCGGCTTCCGTTTCACGCACGAGATTTGGGTGTCGAGCCGCTTCACCGCCGGCGCCGTGGAGGCCGAGCCCGGCGCCCCGCCCGTCCGCGTGGTGCCCTACATGGTGCCGGAGCCCGACCCGTCGCCGCTGCGCCGCGCCGATTTCGGGCTGCCGGAGGACGCCTTCGTCGCCCTTTCGGTATTCGACGCGTCCTCTTCCATCGCGCGCAAGAATCCGCTCGCGGCGATCGCCGCCCACCGCGCCGCCTTCGGCGACCGGCCCGACCGCGCGCTGGTGCTGAAGACGCACAAGACCGACGCGGCGGGGCCGGCTTGGCGGGAGGTGGCGGAGGCCGCCGCCGGAGCGCCCAACGTGCTCGTCCTCGACCGCGCGCTGGACCGCCGCGACCTTTGGGCGCTGGTGCTCGCGGCCGACTGCTTCCTTTCGACGCACCGCTCGGAAGGCTTCGGCTTCGGCATGGCCGAAGCGATGCGCGCCGCCCGGCCGGTGCTGGCCACCGGCTGGTCCGGCAACATGGACTTCATGGCGGGAGAAGGCGCCGTCGCGCTGCCCTTCGACCTCGTCCCGGCCCGCGACCCCCAGCGCACCTACGACCTGCCGGGCGCGGTGTGGGCCGAGGTCCGTGTGCCGGATGCCGCCGCCGCGCTCGCCGCGCTCGCCAACGCCGGCCCCGAGCGCCGCGCCGCCCTCGGCGCCGCTGCGCGCGAAGCGGCCGAGGCGCTCTCCCCCGCCGCCGTCGCGGCGCGCGCGAGGGCGGCGCTGCTCGGCCTTTCCGATCCCGGGGCGCAAGGCCCGCTCGGGTTGCAAGGCGCGGACATTTCCGTTTAACCGGCCCCTTCCCGGCCGGGGAGGCCGGGACGGGAGAGCCTTGTGCCGAGCTGCGTCGCCATCGAGCGCTGCCGAGTGAGCGGCAGCCGCAACCTGATTCCGGTGCTCGACCTCGGCGAGCAGGCGCTGACAGGCGTGTTCCCGCGGCGCCGGGAGGCCCCCGTCACCGTCGGTCCGCTCCGCCTCGTGTGGTGCCCGGAAAGCGGGTTGTTGCAGCTCGCCCACTCCTTCGACCTGGGCGAGATGTACGGCGAGAACTACGGCTACCGCTCCGGCCTCAACCGTTCCATGGTCGAGCACCTAACGCAGAAGGTGCGGGAGCTGGAGCGGCTGGCGGACCTCAAGCCGGGCGCCACCGTGCTCGACATCGGCTCCAACGACGCCACCTCGCTCAAGGCCTACGCGACGCCTTCGCTGAAGCGCGTCGGCATGGACCCGACCGGGGCCAAGTTCCGGCAGTACTACCCGGACGACGTGAAGCTGGTGCCGGACTTCTTCTCAGCCGCAGCCTACCGCGCGGCAGGGGCCGCGCCCGCCTCCATCGTCACCTCCATAGCCATGTTCTACGACCTGGAGGATCCGGTCGCCTTCGCCCGCGAAGTGGAGGGCGTGCTGGCGCCGGGCGGCGTGTGGCACTTCGAGCAGAGCTACATGCCCTCGATGCTGCGCCTCACCTCCTACGACACGGTCTGCCACGAGCACCTGGAGTACTACTCCCTCGGCGTCGTCGCCCGCATCCTGGAGCAGGCCGGGATGCGGGCGGTGGACGTGAAGATGAACGGCGTCAACGGCGGCTCCTTCGCGGTGACGTCGGTGCGCCACGACGATCCCCGCCGCGGCTCGGAAGGGGTGCTGGCCTGGCTGCTGGAGCGGGAGGAGCGCATGGGCCTCTCCACGCCCCGCCCCTACCGCGACTTCGAGGAGCGCGTGTTCCGCCACCGCGCCGACCTCCGCCGCCTGCTCGAAGCGCTCAAGGCCGACGGCAAGACCGTGCTCGGCTACGGCGCCTCCACCAAGGGCAACGTGGTGCTGCAGTTCTGCGGCATCGGCCCCGACCTGCTGCCCTGCATCGCCGAGGTGAACGAGGACAAGTTCGGCGCCTTCACGCCCGGCACCGGCATCCCGATCGTGGCCGAGGCGGAGGCGCGGGCGATGCGGCCGGACTACTTCCTCGTGCTGCCCTGGCACTTCCGCGACGGCATCGTGCGGCGCGAAGCGGAGTTCCTCGCGCGCGGCGGGCGCATGATCTTCCCCTTCCCCGAAATCGAGATCGTCTGAGGCGGGACGCACCCAACCATGACCAAGCGCGCGCTCATCACCGGCGTCACCGGCCAGGACGGCGCCTACTTGTCCCAGCTCCTGCTGGAAAAGGGCTACGAGGTCTACGGCCTGCTCCGCCGCTCCGCCTCCTCCGACGTGATCGCGGAACGGCTCCGCTGGCTCGGCGTGGCCGACCGGGTGCGGATGGTGGACGGCAACCTGACCGACATGCCGAGCCTCCTCGACGCGGTCGCCAAGGTGAAGCCGGACGAGGTTTACAACCTCGGCGCCCAGAGCTTCGTGAAGACGTCCTGGGACCAGCCGCAGGTGACGGCGCAGGTCACGGCCTTCGGCGTGCTGAACATGCTGGAGGCGGTGCGGCGGATGGCGCCGCAGGCCCGCTTCTACCAAGCCAGCTCCTCCGAGATGTACGGCCTCATCCAGGAAGCGGAGCAGGGCGAGAAAACGCCCTTCTACCCGCGCAGCCCCTACGCCGTCGCCAAGCTCTACGGCCACTGGATCACAGTGAACTACCGCGAGAGCTTCGGGATGCACGCCTCCAGCGGCATCCTGTTCAACCACGAGAGCCCCTTGCGCGGCATCGAGTTCGTCACCCGCAAGGTCACGGACGGCGCGGCGCGGATCAAGCTCGGCCTGGCCAAGGAGCTGCGCATGGGCAACATGGACGCCGAGCGCGACTGGGGCCACGCGCGCGACTACGTGCGCGCCATGTGGCTGATGCTCCAGCAGGACGCGCCGGACGACTACGTGGTGGCGACCGGCCGCACCACCACGGTCCGGGAGATGTGCCGCATCGCCTTCGCCCATGTCGGCCTGGATTACGAGCGCCATGTGGTGGTGGACCCCGCGCTGTTCCGCCCGGCCGAGGTGGACCGCTTGCTCGGCGACCCGTCCAAGGCCCGCGCGAAGCTCGGCTGGGTGCCGGAGACCACGTTGGAGGGGATGATCGCCGAGATGGTGGAGGCCGACCTCCGCCGCCACCGCGACCGCGCGCTGCTCGCGTCCGGGCGGGAGGCCGCGGCCTCTTGAGCTTCGCCCCGTCCCGCGTGCTCGTCACCGGGGCGACGGGCTTCGTCGGCCGCCATCTGCTGACGGCGCTGCGCTCGGCCTTCCCGGCGGCCGAGCTGGTGCCGGCGGCGCGGGCCGGCGAGACCGGCGGGGCGACCGTGCGCGCGTTCGACCTCATGGACGCCGGGGGCGTGGCCCGGCTGGCGGCGGAGGTGCGGCCCGACGCCTGCGTCCACCTGGCCGCCGCGTCCGCGGTGGCGGAAAGCTTCGCCGACCCGGACGCCGCGTGGCGGGCCAACGTGGACGGCACGCGCGCCCTCGCCGCGGCGCTGGTGCGGCACGCGCCGGAATGCCGGTTGCTGCACGCCTCGAGCGGGGAGGTGTACGGCCTGTCCTTCAACGGCGGCGCGCCGCTCGACGAGGGGGCGCCGCTGCGTCCGGCCAACCCCTACGCCGCCGCAAAGGCCGCCGCCGACATCGCGCTCGGCGAGATGGCGTTGCGCGGCCTGCGCGTGCTGCGCCTCCGGCCGTTGAACCACGTGGGACCGGGCCAGTCGCCGCGCTTCGCCGTCGCCTCCTTCGCGCGCCAGATCGCCCGCATCGAGGCCGGGGCGCAGCCGCCCGCGGTGCGCACGGGCGCGCTCGACCGCCAGCGCGATTTCCTCGACGTGCGCGACGTGTGCGACGCCTACGTCTCGGCGTTGGCCCGCGCCGACTCGCTGCCCGCGGGGGCCGTGCTCAACATCGCCTCCGGCCGGCTGCGCCCGCTCGGGGGCGTCCTCGCCGACCTGCTGCGCATCGCCGGGGTGCGGGCGGAGGTGGAGCAGGAGCAAACAGCGCTGCGCCCGACCGACCTCGCGGCCACCCCTTGCCGCGCCGACGCCGCGCGGGCGGCGCTCGGCTGGGCGCCGCGCCGCGACTGGGACGCGACCTTGGCCGAGATCCTCGAGTTCTGGCGCGCCGAGGTCCGGGCGTGACGGCGGGGGCGGCCGGCGGCGATCCCGTGGAAGCCGTCACCGGCGTCCCGCGCGGCGCCATCCTCGAACGCTGCGCGGCGCGCCGCGCCGGGCTTCCGGTCAGCCCCTTCGCGCCGCCCGCCATCGCCGCGGCGCACCGCCGCCCGCCGCCGGTGCGCGTGGACCCCGACGGGGTGCGCTTCGCCGACCTGCGCGCCGCCGGCGACGAGGACTTCGTGGTGTCGGCCTTCGTGGCGATCCTCGGCCGGCCGCCGCACGACCCGGAGTTCGACCGGCGCCTCCGCGAACTGAAAGGCGGCAAGACGCGGCTGGAGATCATCGGCCGCCTCGCCCTGTCCCGGGACGGCCGCCGCGCCAAGCGGCCGCGCGTCGCGGGCGTGGCGCTGCCGGCCTTGTTGCGCTCCGTGCGCTTGGCCGACCGGGCGCTGGAACGGCCCGCGGCGGGCCC
>NZ_BAAAFZ010000011.1:59882-61338 GCF_039523795.1 Craurococcus roseus
CGTCCTGGCCTTCGCCCTGCTGCGCGCGGCCGCGGCGCGGGCGAGATCGGTCGTCCGCCGGTGACGCGGCTCTTCTACTGGATCGACCACACCGGCACCTACGACGGCAACAGCGGGGTGCAGCGCGTGACGCGCGCGCTCGCCGCGGCGTTGGCGGAGGGCGGGCGCGAGGTGCTGCCGGTGCGCTGGTGCGCGGAGCGCGAGGCCGTCGTCCACGCCGAAGCGCGCTGGACCGAGGGCCTCGCCGCGTACGGCGGCCCGCGCCTCCCGACCGGACCGGCGGCGGGTGAGGCGCTGCACATGGCGGCCGCCGACGGCGCCGGGCCGCCGATCGCCGGCGCGTGGCTGGTGGTGCCCGAGGTGCCGCACGTGGCGGGCGCGGGGGCGCCGAGCCTCGCGGTCGCGCTCGACTACGCCCGGTTCCACGGGCTGCGCAGCGCGGCCGTGTTCTACGACCTTATACCGCTCCGCTTCCCGGGCTACGAAGCCATGGCGGCGGACCACGCCCGCTACGCCCGGGCGCTGGCCGGCGCCGACCTCGTGCTCGGCATCTCGCGCGACTGCACGGAGGACCTGCGGCGCTGGTGGGCCGGGGAGGGCCGCGACCCCGCCCGCCTGCCGCGCCTGCGCGCCCTGCCGCTGCCGGAAGAGATGCCCGACACGCCGCGCGGGATGGACGCGGAGGAGCCGCCCGCGCCGCCGGTGCGCTTCCTGTCCTTCGGCACGGTGGAGCCGCGCAAGAATCAGGTCGAGGCGATGCGCGCCTTCGCCCGCCTGCGCGCCCGCCGGCGCGACCTCGACATGCGCTTCGACCTGGTGGGCAACATCCACGGCGCCGTGGCCGCCGCCGCCGAGGAGATCGCGGCGCGGGAGCCGCGCATCAGCTTGCACGGCTACCTGCCGGACGACGAGGTGCGCGCCCTCCTCCAGCGGTCGCACGCCACCGTTTTCGTCTCGAAAGCCGAGGGCTACGGCCTGCCGATCGCGGAAAGCCTTTGGCTCGGCCGCCCGTGCCTCTGCTCGGACCACGGCTCGATGGCGGAGATCGCCGAAGGCGGCGGGTGCCTCGCCGTTCCCGCGTCCGACCCCGCGGCGATCGAAGCGGGCTTCGAGCGGCTGGCGGCGGACCCGGCGCTGCGCCGGCGCCTCGCCGCCGAGGCCCGCGGCCGCCCGCTCCGCCGCTGGCGCGACTACGCCGACGCGCTGCTCGCCGCTCTGGCCGAAGCGCCGCTCCTGCCGAATATGCTCCTGCTGGAAGGCTCGAAGGCCGCCGCCGACCCCGGGCCGCTGGAAGGCGCGGGCATGGCGGTGCGCCGCCTCCACTGGCGCCCGGCGTCGCGCGCCCTGCTGCCGGGCGCCGCCGCGGCGCCGGAACAGCCCGCGCCGGGCGACGGCAGGCTCGGCGGCCTTTGGGCGGCGCTGCCGTCCTCCACCTGCGCCGGCGCCGCCGAAGCGG
>NZ_BAAAFZ010000011.1:61408-105193 GCF_039523795.1 Craurococcus roseus
CGCGCGGGCTCGGCCTCCGCGTCGCGCTGGAAGCCCCTCCCGCCGCGCCGTCCGACCCGGCGTGGCTCCGGGCCCTCGCCGCCGCCGACCTCGCCCTCTTTGCCAGCACCGAGGCGCGTGACGCGGCGTTGGCGATGGCGCTCCGCGCCTTGCCGCGCACCGCCACGCTCCGCGAGCGCTTCCGCGTCGGCGCCGCGGGCGCGGCGGCGTTGGGCGCCATCGCCTCCGACCTGCCGCGCACCGCCGCCGCCGGCGCGCCGGAGCCGGTGCGGCGGGTGTTCTACTGGGTCGGCCTCACCGTCACGCAGACCTTCAACACGGGCATACAGCGCGTGGCGCGCCAACTCGCCGCCGCCCTGGAACGCCGCGGGGTGGAAACGGTGCCGGTTAAATGGGATCCGGCCGCGCGCCGCATCGTGCCGGTTTCCGAAGAGGAAGCCGAAACCCTGGCCCGCTGGGACGGCCCGCCGGCGCGGCGGCGCCTGGCGGCGGTGCCGGAGCGGCTGGCCGGCGAGTGGCTCCTGCTGCCCGAGCTGACGATGGGCAGCCCCGTGCCCGAAGGCGGCCCGCTCGGCTTCGCGCGGCGCTCGGGGATGCGGACCGCGGCGGTGTTCTACGACCTCATCCCGGAGAAGATGCCGGAGGTCTACCCGCCCGTCGCGCTCGAAGCCATGCGCGCCTACTGGACCGACCTCGCTTCGGCCGACCTCCTGCTGCCCATTTCCTGGACCGCATCCGCCGACCTCGCCCGTTGGCTCTCCGGCAGGTCGCTGCCCTTGCCCGCCATCCTGCCCTGCCCGCTCGCCGGAAGCGCCGGGGGTCCGCGCGCGACCGAGCCGGCCGCCGCGCCGCCCCCGGGCGAAGCGCTGCGCCTGCTCGCGGTCGGCACATGGGAGCCGCGCAAGAACTACCCCCGCCTGCTGCGCGCCCTCCGCGACGCGCAGCGCCGGTCGTCGTCGGCGGCGCGCCGCATCGAACTGACCCTGGTCGGCCGCCGCTCGGGGTTCGCGGAACTCGACGCGGAGGTCGAGCGCCTCGCCGCCGAAACCGGCACCGAGTTGATCGACCACGCCGAGGAGGCGGAGCTGTCCCGCCGGTGGCGGGCCGCCCACGCGACCGTCTACGCTTCCTGGGAAGAGGGCTTCGGCCTGCCGGTGCTGGAAAGCCTGTGGCACGGCCGCCCCTGCCTTTGCCACCACGGTTCCGCCATGGCGGAGGTGGCTCCCGGCGGCGGCGCGCTGATGGTGGACATGCTGGACGAGGGCGCCGTCGCTTCCGCGCTGCGGCGCTTGGCGGAAGAGCCCGGCCTGCTCGACCGCCTGGGCGCCGAAGCGGTCGCGCGCCCCCTCCGCTCTTGGGACGGCTACGCGGAGGACATGGTGCTCGCGCTGTCCCGCGCCGGCGCCGCGCCCGGCTGGCCGCTGCCGGACGTGCTGCCCGCGCCCGCGGTCGGCGAGCGCCGCCCGCTCCTCACCTGCGCCATCACCACCTACAACCGCGCGCCCTGGCTTTCGCACAGCCTGCCGCTGCTGCTCGAAGCCACGCGGCCGTGGCGCGACGTGGTGGAGGTGGTGGTCTGCGACAACGCCTCCACGGACGCGACGCCCGACGTGGTGAGGCGCTTCGGGTTCGAGGCGCACCTCAGCGCCCACCGCAACCCCGCGAACGTCGGGATGCTCGGCAACCTCGGCGCCACCGCCCGGCACGCGCGCGGCGCCTTCGTGTGGCTGCTCGGCGACGACGACCTGCTGGTGGACGGCGCGATCGAGAACGTGCTGGAGGGGCTGGCCGCGCACCCCGAGGTCGAGATGGCGTACATGAACTACGCCTACACCACCTTCGACCGGCCGGAGCTGCTGCTGGACGCGGCCAACGTCATAGAATCGGCCACGCCGATCGCGCCCGGCGGGCCGAACCGCCGCGTGCCCGCGCTGCGCGAGGCGTCGCCGCTCAACGAGAACCTGTTCACCGCCATCTACGCCTGCGCCTTCCGCCGCGACCACGCGATCCGCGGCTACGGCCTGGACACCCGCGGCGCGCCCTTCACGTCGCTCCTCACCTGCGTGCCGTCCTCCGTCTACGCGCTGGCGGCGCTCCAGGACCGGCCGGCGTGGTGGGTGGGCGAGCCCGCGGTGGTGGTGAACATGAACGTGTCCTGGACGCGCTGGGTGCTGCTCTGGCACCTGGAGCGGATGCCGGACCTGTTCGACACGGCGGAGCGCGCGGGCGTGGCGCCCGCGGCGCTCGAACGCTACCGCGCGACCCACGCCAGGGAGGCGGCGCGCTGGCTGCGCGAAGCCTGGTTCGACGCCGAGGACGCGGTGCGCCGCAACGTCTCGGCGGCGCGGCTGCTGGAACGCTGCAAGCACCTGCCGGTGTTCCGCGAACAACTCGCGGGCGTGCGCCGCGCCTACGCGGAAGCTTGGGAGGCGGGGCGCGTTTCCGCGGACGGCGCGCCGCCGGGGGAACTCTTCGGGCGCTACGGCTTAGACGGGTGAGGGAGGCCGCCGAGCCTGGGCTTCGGCGTCCGGGGAACGGGACGGGGAGGGATGGCATGATCCGCAGCGGCCGCCGGCCGGAAGCGAGCGGGACCGTGCGTGCGCGGGGCGCGCGCCGCGGCGCCGGCCGCGTCGGGGCCTCGCTCGCCGCGCTGCTGCTCTTGGGCGGGTGCGGCGCCCTGTCGGGGTGGTCCGCCAAGCGCGGCGCTTCGCCCTACCCGCAGGAAACCTCGGGAACGCCCCCGGGGCCGCCCCAGCCGCTGGATCGCGCCGCCACGGGCCTCGCCGACGCCTTGCTGGCGCGCGCCGGGGCGGCGCAGCAGCCGGGGAGCGGCCGGCGCCTCGCGCTGGTGGTGGACCCCTTCGTGGACCGGTCCACGGGCGACGAAACGGCGGCCACCCGCGCCGCGGTGGCCCGCATCACCGAGCACGTGCGCGCCCGCTACCCGTCCGTCGAACTACGCCCCCTCACCGCCGCCGGCGTCGCGGACATGCCGACCGTCCTGCTCGGGAGCATCTCCGGCGTCACCGGGACCGGCGCCGCGGCGCCCGCGGACGGGCAGCCGCGCGCCTACCGGATGCGGGCGGTGCTGGCGGACCCGCGCACCGGGCGCGTCCTCGACGCCGAAACGGCGCTGGTCCGCGCCGAGGACGCCGGCACGACGCCCGCGCCCTTTTTCCGCGACGCCCCGGGCTGGCTGCCCGACCCGGCCGTGGCGGCCTATCTCCGGACCGTCGGGTCCCGCCCCGGCGCGGCGGTGGACCCGATCTACGCGCAGGGCCTCACCGTGGGGGCCTTGGTGGCCGACGGCATGGTGGCCTACGAGGCCGGCCGCTACCGCGACGCGCTTGAGCGCTACGCCGAAGCCCAGCGCCTGCCGGCCGGCGACCAGATGCGCGTCCACAACGGCCTGTACCTGTCCACCTGGGCGCTCGGGCGCCGCCGCGAAGCGGAGGAGGCCTTCGCGCGCGTGGTCGATTTCGGGCTGCGGCAGGAGCGGCTGGCCGTGAAGTTCCTGTTCCGCCCCGGCTCCACCGCGTTCGTGCCCGACCCGGCCGTGAGCGCCCCCTACGGCATGTGGATACGCCAGATCGCCGCCCAAACCCACGAGCGTTCCGCTTGCCTGCTGCTCACCGGGCACGCGAGTCCGACGGGGACGGCCGCCGTGAACGACCGGCTGTCGCGGGGGCGGGCCGAATACCTGAGGGCGCGGCTGGTGGCGCAGCGCGCGAGGCTGCGCGAACGGACGCGGGCGGCGGGCGTCGGCGCGCGCGAGCCGCTGGTCGGCACCGGCGCGGACAACGCGTCGGACGCCCTCGACCGCCGGGTGGAGTTCGCCCCGCTCCTCTGCGCCAACCTCGACGCCGCGGCGGACGCCGTGAACAGCCGCGCGGGGTCGGGCGCGCCCGGCCGCGTCCCGCTGTAGACGGGCCGTTGCGGCTCCTGCGCGGCCCGCCCGGCCGAATCGCCTCGGCGACGACCCGCGGAACGTGCCCGCCGCCGCGGCCGCTAGGGGCGGGCGCGGCGCCCGGACGGGCGGCACCGGCCCCGTGACGGCCGCCGGTCCCGCGGCGCCTCGCCCCGTCGTCCTGTACGCCGCCGAGTCGCTGTTCGGCGCCCGGACGGGCGTGGGCCGCGCGGCGCTGGAGGTGGCGCGCGCCGTGCTGCGGCAGCCGGGGTTGGCCGAGTTGCACCCGGTGATGGGCGGACGCCTGCTGCCCGGGGCGCTGTTCGACGCGCCGCCGGAGGCGCGCGCGCCCGCCGCGGCGGCGCGCCGCCCTTGGCGCGACCGCGTGGCCGCCCTGCCCCTGGCCGGCGCCGTCGCCGTGTCCGCGGCCGAGGCGCTCACACGGCGGTCGATGCGGCGGGCGGCCGCGGCGGCGCTCGGGGCTTCCGGCGGGCGGGCGCTGCTGCACGAGCCCAACATGCTGCCGCGGCCCTTCGACGCGGGCCCCACCGTGTCCGTGGTGAACGACCTGTCCTGGCGGCGCCACGCGGACGCACACCCCGCCGACCGGCTGGCCTGGATCGACCGCCACCTGCCGCGCGCCCTGCGCCAGGTGTCGCGCTGGGTGGCGATCTCGGAATTCACCGCGGACGAGTTCGCGGACGAGTTCGGCCTGGACCGCGCCCGCATCGCCGTGGCGACGCTGGCGGCCGGGGACGCCTTCCGCCCGGTCGGCGCGGACGAGGCGGCGCCCGTGCTGGCGGCGCACCGGCTGGCGGACAAGGGCTACGTCCTCGCGGTCGGCACCTTGGAGCCGCGCAAGAACCTGGAGCGCTTGGCGGCGGCCCACGCGCTGCTGCCTGCTGCGCTCAAGCGCCGCGCGCCGCTCGCGCTGGCGGGCGGCATCGGTTGGGGGGGCGTGGAAGCCGGGCCGGCGCTCGCACGCGCGATGGCGTCCGGCGACGCGCGCCCGCTCGGCCGCGTGGACGACGCGGAACTGGCGGCGCTCTACGCCCGCGCCGCCGCGGTGGCCTACCCCAGCCTCTACGAGGGCTTCGGCCTGCCGGTGCTGGAAGCCATGGCCTGCGGCGCGCCGCTGGTCCACAGCGCCACCACGGCCGTCGCCGAAACCGCCGGCGCCGCCGGGATGCCGGTGGACCCGCTCGACCCCGAGGCGATCGCCGCGGGCTTGGCGGCCGTGCTGGAGGACGCCGCGCTGGCGGCGCGGCTTCGCGCGGCCGGGTTGGAGCGGGCGGCGGAGTTCAGTTGGGCGGAAACGGCGCGGCGGGTGGCGGCGGTGTGGCGGGACGCGGCGGGCCTCCCCTGACGCGCCGCCGCCGGGGCGCCATCCCCCGCCGCCTCCGCCGGTGGGCCTTTCCGCCGGCGTGGCGCCGCGAACACGCGGTTGCAGCCTCGCGGCGAACAGCGCGGACGGGTTGTTGACGCGCGGGCGTCGTGCCGCCTTCATCATCTCCGCCCGGGCATGGAGGCCGCCCGGCGGGCGAGGCGTCTGGGACAGGAAACGAACGACCATGTTTGATCGGCGGTTGGGGGCGGCCCTCGTGGCAGCGGCGCTCGCGGCGGGCGGCGAGGCCGGGGCCTCCGGCTACGCGCTCCGCGAGCAGAGCGCGGTCGGGCAAGGAACTTCTTTCGCCGGCGCCACGGCGCGCGCGGACGACCCTTCCTTCATGTTCTTCAACCCCGCGGCGGTGGGCTGGCTCCAAGGCTACCAAGCCGCGGTGGTCGGCAGCTACATCCGGCCCGAATCAACGGTCGACAGCGGCTTCGCCAACCGCACCGCCATCCTCGGCGGCTCGCCCATCACCGGCCAGCTCGGCGGCGACGCGGGGCTGAACGCCTTCGTGCCCGCCGTCTACACCAGCGCGCAGCTCTCGCCCGAATGGGCCGTCGGTCTTTCGGTGACGAGCCCGTTCGGCCTGGTGACGAAGTACGACAACGACTTCATCGGGCGCTACCACGCCCTCACCTCCACGCTGCGCACGATCAACGTGGCGCCGACCATCTCCTACCGTCCGGTGCCCTGGCTCTCGTTCGGCGCGTCATTGCAGGTCCAGCACGCCTACGCGCGCATTTCGCAGGCGGTGGACTTCGGCGCGGCCGGGGCGCTGGCCGGGCTCGGCCCGTTCGGCTTCGCGCCGGGGCGGTTCGACGGGCGCGGGACCGTGCGGGGCGACGACATCGCGGTCGGCTGGACGGTGGGCGCGGTGTGGGAACCGGCGGACGGCACGCGCGTCGGCCTGTCCTTCCGCTCCGCCCTGTTCCACAAGCTGGAAGGGGACGCGTCCTTCCAAGGGGCGCCGGGGCCGCTGGCCGCCTCGCCGAACTTCCGCAACACCGACGCCAAGGCGAAGCTGACCACGCCGGAGATGCTCTCCCTCGGCTTCGCGCAGCGGGTGGGCGAGCGCTGGACGCTGCTGGGCGACCTTTCCTGGACCAACTGGTCGCGCTTCAGGGAATTGCGGGTGGACTTCGAGAGCGGGCGCGCGCCGTCCGTGTCGGAGCAGAACTGGCGCGACACCTGGTCCCTCGCGCTCGGCGTCGAGTACCTCGTGGCGGACGGGCTGCGGGTGCGGACGGGCGTCGCCTACGACCAGTCGCCCGCGCGCGACGCCTACCGCACGCCGCGCATCCCCGACAGCGACCGCTATTGGCTCTCGGCCGGCGCCAGCTACCAAGTGCTGCGCAACGTGGAACTGACGGCGGCCTACACGCACATCTTCGCCGACGACGCCAAGGTGCGGCTGCGGGACCGCGGGCCGGGCACCACCGAGTTCCTGCGCGGGAACCTCGACCTGAACTACAGCGCCAGCGTGGACATCTTCGCGGTGCAGGCGCGGCTGATGTTCTGACCGGCGGGACTGCGGCGGTTCACGGCGCCGCCGGCAGCCGGCCCGCGTCCCGCCGCTGTTCGTAGGCTTTGGCGTGGAGGAACGCCGCCTCGTGCAGTTCGTCCGGCACGCCGGCGCGCCGCGCGGCGTCCAGCAGGAAGCCGAGGATGTGGTCGGCCTCGATGCGCCCGCCAGCTTCCATGTCGCGCAGGATGGAAGCGGAGTAGGCGCTCGCCGGGTCCGAGAACACCGCGCGGTACTCCGCCATGAAGGCGTCGCGCATCCGATGGCCGTGGAAGGCCGAGATGGCGGCGTTGCGCTCCAGCACGCGGAGCAACAGCGCTGCGCCGCCGGGAGCGCGGACGATCTCGCCGACATTGGCGCGCATCAGCACGGTGCAAACAGCGCTGGTGCCGAGGTGGACCAGCTTCTCCCACAGCCGGAACGCGATGTCCGGCACCGCCGCCGCGACCATGCCCTTCGTCCCCGACGCCGCTTGCGCGAGGGCTTCCACGCGCGGGCTCATGCGCCCGTCCATCTCGCCGAAGGTCAGGTACCGCCAATCGTTCAGGTGCCGCACCGTGCCGTCCGGCGCCAGGGTCGCCTGGATCTTGGCGATGCCGCCCAGCACGCGCTCCGCGCCGAAGGCGCGTTGCAGGGCCTCGATGTGGGACACGCCGTTCAGCACCGGCAGCACGGCGGTGCGCGCGTCCACCGCCGGGCGGACGGCGGCTATGGCGTCCTCCAGATCGTAGGCCTTGCAGGCCAGGAGCACCACGTCCCACCCCGGCGCGGCCTCTCCCGGCGAAACCAACGGCACGGGCCGGCGCAGGGCGCCATAGGGGCTTTCGATGGCGATGCCGTCCCGCTCCAACTGGGCGCGGCGGCGCGGGCGGACGAGGAAGGCCACGTCGGCGCCCGCTTCCAAGAGCCGCCCGCCGAAGTAGCCGCCGAGGGCGCCGGCCCCGAGGACCAAGATCCGCATCGTTTCCCGCTCCGTTCCGCAGCGTGCACCCTACACCACGTCCGTGGCGCGCGCCGGCATGGCCGGCGGATAGGCCGACGCCGATCCGGGCGTACGCCGCGGCGTCGGCGGTGGGCCGCTGCGCCCCGGCCGGCCCACCCCTTCGATTCGGGGGCATTCCGTCCGGCCGCGCGGCGTGCCATCGTCGCCCGACGAATCGGTCGCACGGGAGCACGCCATGATCCGAACCCAACGCATCAGGCCGACGCTGCGCGCCTTGTGCGGAGGCGCCGTTGCGCTCCTCGCCGGCGTCGCAACGGCAGCGGCGCAAGAGCCGACGCCGGAGGCGATCGTTGACGCCATGGAGAAGGTTTCCGGCACCCACGCCGGCAAGCGCCGCAGCGGCGCGAAGGGCGTTTGCGCCGCCGGCGAGTTCGTTTCCACCGGCGCCGGCGCGCGGCTCACCAAGGCCTCGCTCCTCCAACCGGGCGCCCGCGTGCCGGTGACGGCGCGCTTCTCGAACGGCGGCGGCAACCCGCGCGCACCGGACAACGCGCCCGCCGTACGCGGCATGTCGCTCGCCTTCGCGCTGCCCGGCGGCGACAGCTTCGAGATGGTGATGATCAACGCGCCCGCCTTCGGCGCGAGCACGCTGCCGAGCTTCATGAAGCTGCTGGAGTCGCGGGCGCCTGACCCGACGACGGGCCAGCCCGACCCGCAGCGCATCGCCGCCGCGGACCGGGAGAACCCGGAATGGGCGGTGCAGCCCAACTACCTGCGCGCCAATTCGCCGCCCTCCAGCTACGCCACCGCGCCCTACTTCAGCGTGAACAGCTTCGTGTTCCAGAACGCCGCCGGGGAGAAGCGGCACGTCCGCTGGACCTTCGAGCCGGTGGCCGGCCGGGCGGTGCTGACGCCGGAAGAGCGCGCGGCGCGCGGCGCCGACTTCCTCCAGGACGAGTTGCGCGGGCGCGTGGGCCGCGCGCCCGCGGAATGGCGCATGATGGTGGTGCTGCCGCGCGAGGGCGACCCGCTGCTCAGCGCCACCGCGATCTGGCCGGCGGACCGCGAGCAGGTCGAGGTCGGCCTGCTGCGCATCACCTCTGTCACGCCCGCCGGCCAGCCCGGGGAGTGCGACCCGATGATGTTCAACCCGACCCTGCTGCCCGCCGGCATCGAGCCCTCCGATGACCCGATGCTGAACATACGGGCGCCGGCCTACGCCGTGTCGCTGTCGCGGCGCTTGCAGTAGGGGCGCGGGCTACTCCAGCCGGCACGCCTCGTCGAAGGAGAGGCGCGGGCTGCGGTCGAACAGCCCGCTCGGGTCGCCGTAACCGAGGTTGACCAGGAAGTTGGAGCGCCAGTCCGTGCCGGCGAAGAAGGCCTGGTCCACCTTGGCGTTGTCGAAGCCGCTCATCGGCCCGGTGTCGAGGCCGAGCGAGCGCGCCGCCATGATGAGGTAGGCGCCCTGTAGGGTGCCGTTGCGGAAGGCCGTGGTTTCCGCCAAGCGCTCGTTGCCGGCGAACCAGGAGCGCGCGTCGGCGTGCGGGAACAGGTACGGCAGCCGGTCGTAGAACTTCAGGTCGTGCGCGACGATGCACACCACCGGCGCCGACATCGTCTTTTCCATGTTGCCGGCGGAAAGCGCGGGCCTGAGCTTCTCCTTGCCCTCCGGCGTGCGGAGGAACACGAAGCGCCCCGGCATCCCGTTGGCGCTGGTCGGTCCCCACTTCAGCAGGTCGTACAGCTCTTGCAGCGTGGCGTCCGGGACCGGCCGGTCCTGCCACTTGTTCTGGGTGCGCGCGCTGCGGAAGAGCTGGTCGAGGACGCGCGCCTCCAGCGTCGGGGCGCCGGAAGGCAGGTCGGGCGCGGCGCGCGGCGCTCCGGCGGCGGCGCCGTCGTCAGGCATCCACCTGCTCCACGGCCACCACCTCCGGCACGTAGTGGCGCAGCATGTTCTCGACGCCGTGCTTCAGCGTGGCGCGGGAAGAGGGGCAGCCCGAGCACGCGCCCTGGAGGTGCAGCCGCACCACGCCGTCGCGGAAGCCGCGGAACACGATGTCGCCGCCGTCGCCGGCCACCGCCGGGCGGACGCGCGTGTCGAGCAGATCCTTGATCTGGTCCACGATCTCGGCGTCGGCCGGGTCGAAGTCGTCCTCGCCGCCTTCGTCGCCGCTAGCGTCTCCGCCCTCCAGCACGGGCAGCCCGGACATGAAGTGGTCCATGACGGCGCCCAGCACCTGCGGCCGCAGGCTCGACCAATCGGCGTCGCCGCCCTGGGTGACGGTGACGAAGTCGGAGCCCAGGAACACCCGGGCCACGCCGGGCAGGGCGAAGATGCGCGACGCGAGCGGGCTGCGCGCCGCGGCCTCGGGGCTGGCGAAGTCGGCGGTGCCGCTCGCGCCCATGACGTCCCGCCCGGGGATGAACTTCAGGGTGGCCGGGTTGGGCGTGGATTCGGTTTCGATGAACATGGCGTCGGTCCCGAAAAACTTTCAGGACCCATGTGGTCCGCTTTGGAGCGCGGCGCAACCGTGGCGGCCGGTTCAGGTCACCCGTTCCAGGGCGTCGTCGTCCATGGTGCCGGGCACGATGGTCATGGGCACCGTGACCTTGCTGGCGTAGCGGCTGGTGAGCGCCGTTATCAGCGGCCCCGGGCCGCCCGTGGCGGCGGACGCGGCCAGGATCAGGATCGAGATGCGCGGGTCCTCGGCGATCAGCGCCAGCAACTCGTCACGCGGGTCGCCCTCGCGGATCAGCAGGATCGGCAGGCCGCCCGTCATCTCGTTCACCTGGGCGGCGAGGCCGGAAAGCAGCCGTTCCGCTTCTTCCCGGCCCTCCTCCTGCATCAGCGCGCCGACGCCCGCCCACTCGGTCTGGTCGGCCGGCTCGATCACCCGCAGCAGGGCGACCCGGCCGCCGCTCTTCCGGGCGCGCAAGCAGGCGTACTTGAGGGCCACCGCGCGCTCCGGGCTGTCGTCCACCACCACCAGGAAGACGCGGTCGCGGACGGCCGAGGCGGCCGCCTTCTCGGTCGTCCCCGTATCGCTCGGCATCATCCCCTCCGGAACAGGACGCTGCCGAACCAGCCCGCGAAGGCCGCCAGCAGCACGCACACCACACCGTAAACCAGCGGCTGGGCCTGCGCGACGGTGGCGATGCGGTCGGCGACGCCCACCCGGTCCACGCGGAACTCCAGCTCCTGGCGCGCATGGATGCGGCGCGAGCGGACGAGCAGCACCTCCACCTTGTAATCGCCCGTGGGCACCGTGGCCGGCAGCGGAACCCGCACGTGGAACAATCGGTTGGCGCCGATCTCCACCGTGGCGGCGTCCTCCAGCCAAAGGCCGGACTCCTTCTCCAAGGCGAGCAGCGCGGCGCGGAAGTTGGGGCTGCGCGCGCCGGTGCTGCTCAGCGGCAGCGCGTCCAGGCCGAGGCCGTTGTTCTGCCGTTCCTGCTCGGGCAGGATCTGCCAAGCGGGGCGGGTGCCGGCGATGGCGTAGAAGCCCGGCACGCCCGAGAACCGCGCGGAGGGGCCGTTCACCCAGAGCACGCCGAGCACCCGGACCTTCCGCCGCACCACCACCGGCCGGGTGGGGCCGCGCACCACCACCAGTATCTCGTCGCCGCCCGGTCCGATCGCCGCTTCGGTGGCGCCGAACACCAGCAGGTCGGCGCCGGTGAACCCGGTGCTGACCTCGATCTCGCGGTCCGACAGGTCGGCCACCAGGGGCGCTTCCTGCGCCGCCGCCCCGCCGGCAACGACCGGCGAACCCAACAGCGTGAGGAGCAGGACGAGCAGCTTGGTCAAAGCGCCGGGCCTAGGCTGAACAGGTTGCCCGGCGGCCGCACCAAGCCCCACAGCAGGCTCGCCGCCACGCCTAGCACCATCAAGCCGAGCAGCGCGCGCGTCTCCTCGCCGCGCAGCCGCGTGCCCATCGCGGCGCCGAACTGCGCGCCCGCCACGCCGCCGCCCAGCAGCAGCATGGTCAGCAGCAGGTCCACGCTGCCGACCTGCAAGGCTTGCAGCAGGGTCACGTTGGCGGCGACGAACACCACCTGGAACAGCGACGTGCCGATCACCACCGCGGTCGGCATGCCGATCAGGTAGATCATGGCCGGCACCAGCATGAAACCGCCGCCCACCCCCATCACCGCCGAGAGCACGCCGATGCCGAAGCCCACCAACGCCGGCGGGATCACGGAGATGTAGAGGCGCGACTTGCGGAAGCGGGCCTTCAGCGGCAGCCCGTGCATCCAGTAGTGCGCGTGCAGGCGGCGGCGCACCGCGCGGCGGCGGCGCATGATGGCGCGGGCCGATTCCATAACCATCAGCACGCCCACCGTGCCCAGCACCACCACGTAGAACAGCGAAACCGCCGTATCCACCTGGCCGATCCGGCGCAGCAGCGCGAAGAGCTGCACCCCGGCGAAGGAGCCGAGCAGCCCGCCGGCGAGGAGCACCCCGCCCATCTTCGCGTCCACGTTGCCGCGCCGCCACTGCGCGATGAGCCCCGACACGCTGGCGCCCAGCGTCTGGTTGGCGCCGGACGCGACGGCCACGGCCGACGGGATGCCGATGAGGATCAGCAGCGGCGTCAGCAGGAAGCCCCCGCCCACCCCGAACAGGCCCGAAAGCCAACCCACGCCGAAGCCGATGCCGACCAACAGGAAGGCATCGGCCGACATTTCGGCGATGGGCAGGTAGACCTGCATCGCGGGTTCCGGAGCGGGTGCGGACAAGGACGGCGGCGCGCGACCGCGCCCGGCCCCGCGAAACGACGCGCGGCGCAGGTACGAACCCGGCGTGGCGGAATGATGGCCGAAACCGCACGCTCCCGGCCCGGCGCGCGAATTGGTTGAACCGTTGCACTGCCAACGCGTTCGGGGAGCACGAGCGCAACTCCGAAAGGGATTTCTATGCAGCGTACGGTATCAACGGCCGACACCATGGCGGGAACAACGGCGGCCTACGGCGCGCCCGAGGGGGCGCCCGCATTGCCGCCCCGCATTTCCTGGGGCGCGGTGATCGCCGGCGCGGTCGTGGCGGTGATCGTCGGCCTCATGCTGAACGTGCTCGGCGTCGCGGTCGGCGCCAGCGCGGTGGACGCCACCAGCGGCGACACGCCGTCCGGCAGCACCTTCGGCATCGTCAGCGGCATTTGGCTGCTGGTGGCAAACCTGATCGGCCTCGCGGTCGGCGGCTACGTCGCGGCCCGCTTCTCCGGCACCGCCGACGACACGGACGGCATCCTGCACGGCCTCTCGGTTTGGGGCATCGGCTACCTGATCTCGGCCGTGCTGCTCGGCAACATCATCGCCGGCACCGCCAGCACGGCCTACCAGGGCGCTTCTTCCATCCTGGGCGGCGTCGCGTCCGGCGCGGGCCAAGCGGCCTCCGCGGCGGCCGGCCCCGCGCAGCAGGCGGTGCAGGGGATCAACCCGCAGGCGCTCATCGAGCGGGCGCGGACGGCCCTCCAGACGGGCGGCGACCCGGCCCGCATGACCAGCGAGCAGCGCAACGCGGAGATCGGCACCCTGGTGACCCGCCGCTTGACGGAGGGCAACCTGCCCCAGCAGGACCGGGAGCGGCTGAACCAACTGGTCGCGGCCGAGTACAACATCTCGCCCGACGAGGCCCAGCGGCGCGTCGCGCAGGTCGAGCAGCAGGCCGTCAACACCGCCCAGGAAGCGGAGCGGCGCGCCCGCGAAGCGGCCGACGCGGCGGCCACCGCCAGCGCGACCGCGGCCTACTACGTCTTCGGTGCGATGCTGCTCGGCGCCATCGCGGCGGTGCTCGGCGCCCGCGTCGGCACCCGCAACGTCCACACGGTCCGGCGCACGGCCTGACCGCGAACGGAAGGGGGGCTCCGGCCCCCCTTCCCAATTCACCCCTCAGCGGCTGCCGGTGCCGTCCGCCGCCCCGGGGTCGTCCAGCACCTCCGGCGTTTCCGCCGTCGCCAGGCCGAGCTCGGCGTCGCGGTTCTGCCGCCACAGGCTGCGCAGCCGGGCGTAGGGGTCGAGCGAGTTGGTCCGGATTTCGTCCAGGGCTTCGATGTTGCGCTCCCGCTCGTCCAGCCCGCGCGCCACGAGGCGCCCCGCGTTCGCCCCGAAGGGCAACAGCCAGTTCACCGGGTTCATGAAGCCGTCGCCGACATCGCCCGCCAGTTCCCGAGGCGTGAACGGGCCGGCGAAGGGCAGCATCAGGTAAGGCCCGTCCGGCAAGCCCCAGGCGTAAAGCGTCTGCCCGAAATCGATCTCCTGCCGCGGCGGCCCCCCGACGGGTTCCAAGTCGAAAAGGCCGCCGAGCCCCAAGGTGGAGTTCACCGCGAAGCGCATGACGGAAGTGCCGGCCGCCACCGGCCGGCCTTGCAGCAGCGCGTTGGCGGCGACCCTCGGCTCGTTCAGGTTGTCCAGCGCGTTCCGCACCCGCCTGCGGGCCCAAGGCCCGACCGCCCGGCGGTAGAACTCCGCGGCCGGGCGGTAGAGCGCGTCGTCCACCTTGAAGTTGAAGCCCAGGATTCGGCGGTTCGTCGCTTCGAACGGATCGCCTGGCGCGGTGGGTGCCTGGGCGCCAGCTGGCGCGCCGTTCGGCCGGGCGGCACAGGCGGACAGCCCCGCCGCGGCGGAGAGGGCGAGCACGAGCGACAAGGCGACGGGACGGGGCATGGAGCGGGGGCGGCCATAAGGGGAGCCGCACGTCTAGCGCGCCGCTCGCCGCGCCGGCAGTGCCCCGGCGGCGTCACGGGCGACACGATCAAGGCTCCGGGTCCGGTCGCGGCGCCGCTCCGCGCCGCGTCCCCCGCCGCCCAGGCCGTTACCTCGCGCTGACGAAGTGCGCCTCGGCCCCGGGCACCGCGCCGACCGCTTGGTTGACACGGGAGCGCGCGCGCCCCGCGTTCACCTCCGCCTGCGCCTGCCCGCCCGCCGCCTCCACCTGGAGTTGCCGGATGCGGAAGAGGTCAAACAGCCCGGTCTCGCCCGCGTTGAAGGCGCGCCGCGCGAGGTCGAGTTGCTGGTTCGCCACGGCCAAGCGCCGGCGGGCGATTCGCGCCGCCTCCTCCGCCGCGCGCAGCGCCACCCGTGACGCTTCTATCTCGGCGTTGAGGAGCCGCAACCGGAGCGCCCGTTCGGCGACGGCGCGCGTCAGGTCCGCTTGCGCGGAAGCGGCGCGCGGGATGTTGCGCGCGTTGCTCGCCAGCGGCACGCGGACGCGGACGCCGAGGCTCGCCCCCAGATCGTTCACGCGCCCCGCGTCGTTGCGGCCGAACACGCCCACTTCAGGGTTGTCGCGCGGCGTCGCGGCCACCAGCCGCACCTGCGCTTCCGCCGCCGCGACGCCCGCGTTGGCGGCGAGCAGCGCCGGATGCACGCGCGGGGGAACGACGATGACGGCTTCCGCCGGCAGGTCCGGCTCGGCGCCGCCGGTGAGCACGCGGTAGACCGCGCGGGCGGCGATGAGCGCCGCTTCCGCCTGCGCGAGCCCCAACTCCGCCCCGAGCGTCTCGTTCTGCACCAGCAGCGAGTCGGTGAATGGGATGTCGCCTAGGTCGACGCGGCGCTGCACGTCGCGGGCGATGTCGCGCGAGGTGGCGAGCCGGTCCCGCGCGACCCGCAGGTCCCGGCCCGCGGACGCCGCGTTCCACAACGCTTCGCGCAGCAGGCCCGCGACCTCCAGCCGCCTGAGCAGCAGCCGGGCCTCGAACTCCTCCACCCCGGCCCTGACCGTGTCGCCGAGGGCCGCGCGCTGCCCCGGCAACCACACGGGCGCCGCGACGTCGAGGTTCGCCTCGTTGGCTTCGCCCGGCCCGGCGCGCAGGTTGCTGCGCCAGTCGCCGCCCACGGAGGGCGAACCCGGGATCGCCGACCGGACGAGGGCGCGCTGCGCCGCCACGGCGTCGCGCTGCGCCGCCAAGGTGCGGAACGCGGCGTCGATCGCCAGCGCTTGCTCCAGGTGGTTCGCAAGGGATGCGCGTTGCTGCGCTGCCGCCGGCAGGGGCGCCAGCAGCAGCGCCAGCAGCAAGAAACGTTTCATGCCCGCCCGCGCGCCGTCCCCGCGGGATGTCCGGAGGCCGTCATTCCGCGGCCACCGGCGCCGGCGCCGCGTGGCGCTCTTTCAAGGCGCGCTTCTCCGCGCGCGGCACCGCGAAGCGGTCGTAAAGGATGGGCAGCAGCACCAAGGTCAGCGTGGTGGCCGTCACCAAACCGCCGATGACCACGACAGCGAGCGGCCTCTGGATCTCCGCGCCCGGCCCGGTGGCGAAGAGGAACGGCACCAAGCCGAAAGCGGCGATGGTGGCGGTGAGCACCACCGGCGTCATGCGCCGCTTCGCGCCCTCCCGCACCGCGTCGTGCAGCGACATGCCCTCCTCGGCCAGCAAGCGGTTGATGTAGGAGATCAGCACGACGCCGTTCAGCACCGCGATGCCGATCAGCGCGATGAAGCCCACGGAGGCGGGCACGGACAGGAACTCGCCCGAGATGTACAGCGCCACCACGCCGCCGATGGCCGCGAAGGGCACGTTGCAGAACACCAGCGCCGCCTGCCTCACTGAGCCGAAGGTGAAATAGAGCAGCATGAAGATCAAGGCGAGCGCGATCGGCACCACGATGGCGAGCCGGGCGGAGGCGCGCTGCTGGTTCTCGAACTGCCCGCCCCACTCCAGCCGGTAGCCGGGCGGCAGGTTCACGCGCTGCTCGACGGCGGCGCGCGCTTCGTCGACGAAGCCCACCAGGTCGCGGCCCCGCACGTTCGCCAGAACGGTGGCGTAGCGCTGGGTCTGCTCCCGGATCACCTGGATCGGCCCTTCCTCCTCCTCGATCTTGGCGACTTGGGACAGCGCCACGGTGCGCCCGCCCGGCAGCGCCAGCACCACGCGCTGCAAGTCGGCCGCGGAGCGGCGCAGGGCGCCTTCGCCGCGCAGCATCAAAGGTATGCGCCGCTCGCGCTCCAGCACGATGCCGACATCCCGCCCGTCCACCCAGACGCGCAGCGCCTGCTGCACGTCGCGCACGCTGAGGCCGAGGCGGCCGACGGCGAAGCGGTCGATCTCCACCTTCAGGTACTTCAAGCCGTCGTTCCGCAGCGCGAACACCTCGCTGGAGCCCGGGATGCCGCGCACCACCTCTTCCACCTCTTGCGCGATGCGGTTGAGCTCCGGGAGGCCGAAGCCGAAGACCTTCACCACCACGTCGCCGCGGGCGCCGATGATCATCTCCTGCACGCGCATGTCGATCGGCTGGTTCACCGCGTAGGAGATGCCGGGGAAGCCGTCCAGCACCTTGCGGACTTCGTCGATGACGAAATTGACGTCCTTGGGCTGGCGCCACTCCTCGCGCGGCGCGACGGCGAGGAACAGGTCGCTGTCGTTCAGTCCGACGGGGTCGATGCCGAGTTCGTCGGCGCCGGCGCGGCCCATGATGCCGCGCACCTCCGGCACCTGCTCCATGATGAGCCGCTGTATCACCAGGTCCGTCTCGGCCGCCTCGTCCACGCCGATGGTCGGGTGCTTGCGGATCGTCACGACCGGCGTCCCCTCGTCCATCACCGGCATGAAGGTGGAGCCGATGCGCGTGTACAGCACGCCGGCCAGCACCAAGCCCGCCACCGCCGCGCCGCCGACCTTGAGCGGGTTGACCATGGCCCAGGCGAGGAAGGGGTCGTACACGGAATGGAGCTTGCGGACCAGCCAGGGCTCCTTGCCGCCGCCCCCCGCCTTCAGCACCGTCGCCGCGAGGGCCGGCACCACCGTGATCGACAGCAACAGCGCGATGCAGAGCGCGAAGGCGATGGTCAGCGCCACCGGCGCGAAGAGCCGGCCCTCCAGCCCTTGCAGCGACAGCAGCGGCAGGAACACCGTGACGATGATGACCACGCCCGAGACGAGCGGCACCGCCACCTCCCGCACCGCCTCCGCGGTCATGCGGAGCCGCGCCTGGAGGTCCGTGCGGCCGTGCGCGTGCGCGAAGCGGTGCGCCACGTTCTCCACCACCACCACAGCGCAGTCCACCAGCAGGCCGATGGCGATGGCGAGGCCGCCCAGCGACATGATGTTGGCTGAGAGGCCGTAGAGCCGCATCACGCCGAAGGTGGCCAGCACCGCCAGCGGCAGCGACAGCGACACCACCAGCGCCGCGCGCAGGTTGCCGAGGAACAGCAGCAGCAGCACCACGACCAGCGCCAGCGCTTCCAGCAGCACCTTCTGGACGGTCCAGACCGCCTTCTCGATCAGGTCGTTGCGATCATAGAAGATCTCGATCCGCACGCCTTCCGGCAGCGTCTTCTGCACCTCGGCCAAGCGCGCCTTGGCGCCGTCCACCACGGTGCGGGCGTTGGCGCCGCGCAGGCCCAGCACGATGCCCCAGACCGCCTCGCCCTCGCCGTTGCGGGTGACGACGCCGTTGCGCGCCAGCGCGCCCCAGCGCACGTCGGCCACGTCGGACACGCGCACCACGCCGGTCGGGTGGGCGGCGACGACGATGGCGCGGATGTCGTCCTGGGTGCGGATGCGCCCCTCGGCGCGCACCAGCAGCGCCTCCTCGCCGTCGCGCACGCGGCCGGCGCCGTCGTTGCGGTTGTTCTGCGACAGCGCTTCGGCGAGCATCGCCGTGGTGATGCCGCGCGCCGCCATCGCCGCCGGGTCCGGGGCGACCTCGTAGGTCCGCACGTACCCGCCGAGGTTGTTCACGTCGGCGATCCCGGGCAGGCCGCGCAGGGCCGGGCGGATCACCCAATCGAGGATGGTCCGCCGCTGCATGGGCGAAAGGCCGCCGCCCTCGACCGTGAACATCAGCATCTCGCCGAGCGGCGTCACCACCGGCGCCAAGCCGCCGGAAACGCCGTCCGGCAGCGTGTCGTCCAGGTCGTTCAGCCGTTGGTCCACCTGCGTGCGGGCCCAGTAGATGTCGGTGCCCGGCCCGAACTCGAAGGTCATCAAGGTGGTGGCGTAACGGGTGATGGAGCGGATGTTGACCAGGTTCGGGATGCCCCGCATGGCCAGCTCCACCGGGTTCGTCACCTGGGCTTCCAGCTCCTCCGGCGGCAGGCCGGGCGCCTGGATGGCGACCAGCACCTGGGTGGGCGAGACGTCCGGGAAGGCGTCGATCGGCAGCTTGCGGTAGGCGTCCACGCCCCAGACCAGGATGGCCATGGCGAAGAGGAAGGCGAGCAGGCGCTGGCGAAGCGCCAAGTCCACCAAGCGTCCGAGCATGGACCGTTCAGCCCCCGTAGACTTCGGTGAGTTCGGCGAGGAGGGACAGGATGCCGCGCGAGGCCACCCGGTCCTCCGGCGCCAGGCCGGCGCGGATGGAGGTCGCGCTCGGCACCTCGGCGATGACCGTCACCGGCCGCGCGATGAAGCCCTCCGGCGTGCGCACGAAGACCCAGGACTGGCCGGCGTGCCGCACCACGGACCCGGCGGGCAGGCGCCATTGCGGCGTGCCGTTCGGCTGCAGCGCGACGCTGGCGCTCACCACCTGCCCCGGCCGCAGCGAGTCGGTGCCCGCCCCCACCTCCACCGTGGCCGTGACGGATTGCGTCGCGGCGTCCACGCTGCGGCCGAGGCGGATCACCTCGCCCATCGCCGTGGTGCCGGGCACGCTGACGCGGGTGCCGGGCTCGATGGCGCGCGCCTGCTGCAACGGTACCTGGAGGTTGATCCAGAGCGGGTCGAGCTGGGCGACGCTGAAGAGCGGCGCCGAGGCCGCGACGCGCTCGCCGGGGCTCACCCGCAGTTCCAGCACCACCCCGTCCCGCGGCGCGCTGACTGTGAGCGACGCCGCGATCTGCCGCTTTTCGCGCAGGGTCCGGGCGTCCTCCTCGGCCATGCCGAGCAGGGTGAGCATCTGCTCCCGCTCCGCCAAGGTGGTGCGGGCGTACTCGTACTCCGCGCGGGTCGTCAGGAGGCGGCGCTCGGCGATGATCCTTTCCCGGGCCAGTTGCTCGTCGCGCTTCAATCGTTCCTCAGCGAGTTGCTCGGCCGCGAGCGCCTGGAGGTAGGTCCGTTGAACTTCCAGGAGGTCGGTGCTGCGCAGGCGCGCTATCGGCTGACCCGCGTGCACCACCTCGTTGGGCCCCACCAGCACCGCCTCGACCAGCCCGGCGGCGGGCGCTGCCACCACCAGGAGTTGCTGCGGCGGGACGACGACGGTGCCGGGCAGCACCGTTTGCGCGGTGCCGGCTTCCGGCTCCACGCGCGCCAACTCGATGCCGGCGGCGCGCATCTGCCGTTCGTCCATGCGGATCGGGACGTCCTTCTCGGCCGCGGGCGCCGGGAAGGGCGCGGCGGAAAGGAGCAACGCGGCCAAGGCCGCCCATAGCGCAGGCGCGAACCGAGAACGATCAGGCACGGATGAGCACCTCCCGAAAGGAGCCGAGGGGGGGGGAGACGCATGGCTCAGCGCCCGGACGACGCGCAATGCCGAACCGGGCTGCGCGCTCGGCTCAACAGCGCCCTCGGGGATGGGGCATGCCGCCTTGTGGCGGACTTCCGCGCCGGCCGATCTGGCGCAACATTGACCGAGGCTCCCCTTCTTTCAACCCCCGGCGGCATCGCCTAGGGATCACACCACCGTCGAGGAGACCGCCATGATCGTTTTCGTCACCGGGGCCACCGCCGGCTTCGGCCTCGCCATCGCCCGCCGCTTCGCCGCCGACGGCGCGCGCGTGGTCGCCGCCGGCAGGCGGCGCGACCGGCTGGACGCGCTGGCGGCCGAACTCGGGAAGGACCGCGCGCACGCCCTGCCGCTCGACGTGTCGGACCGGGACGCCGTGGCCGCGGCGGTCGCCTCCTTGCCGGGCGACTTCGCCGCGGTGGACGTGCTGGTGAACAACGCCGGCCTCGCCCGCGGCCTGGAGCCGGCCCAGAACGCCGACCTCGACGACTGGGACGCCATGGTGGACACCAACGTCAAAGGGCTGATGTACGTCACGCGCGCCCTGCTGCCGGGCATGGTGGAGCGGAACGCCGGGCACGTGGTCAACATCGGTTCCACCGCCGCCGAATGGCCCTACCCCGGCGGCAACGTCTACGGCGCCACCAAGGCGTTCGTCCGCCAGTTCAGCCTCAACCTCCGCGCCGACCTATGGGGCACCAAGGTGCGGGTCACGGACGTCGAGCCGGGCCTGGTCGGCGGCACCGAGTTCTCCAGCGTCCGCTTCAAGGGCGACGACGCCAAGGCCGCCGGCGTCTACCAGGGCACCGAGGCGCTGACGCCGGACGACATCGCCGACGCCGTGCATTGGGTGGCGACGCGACCGGCGCGGGTGAACGTCAACACGCTCCAGGTCATGCCCGTGTCGCAGAGCTTCGCGCCACTCCGCATCCACCGGGAGTAGCCTTGGACGGCTTCGTCCCGCCCTTCCCGCCCCGGCACACCGGCCGCCTGCCGCTGCCGGAGCTGCTGCGGCGGGCACGGCGCAACTTCCTCGAAGTCTGGTCCGCCGACCAGTTCGCGCAGGAGGCGATCTCCACCCGCGTCCTGGCGCAACCGATCCTGGTCTGCAACAGCCCTGCCACCGTGCAGGCCGCGTTCATCGACGAGGCCGCGGCGCTGGAGCGCAAGAGCCCGCAGATGCGCCACGCGCTGGAACCGCTCCTGGGCGACGGCCTGTTCATCTCGGACGGGCTGGTGTGGCGCGAGCGGCGGCGCGCGGTGGCGCCCGTCACCCACGCCTCGCGCCTCGCCGAACTCGCGCCGGCCATGTCGGTGGCGGCGGCGGAGCGCGCCGAAGCCTGGGCCGCGCTGCCTCCCGGCGCGCCGGTGGACATGCTGGCGCAGATGGCCGAGCTGGCGGCAGAGGTCATCTGCCGCACCCTGTTCGGCCGCCGCCTCGGCGCGGACGCGGCGCGCGAGGTGGTGTCGGCCTTCGCCCGCTACCAGGCCGTCGTGCCGCAGATCGACGCGCTCTCGCTGCTCGGCCTGCCGGATTGGCTGCCGCGCCCGCGCCCCTGGCGTCTGCGGGCGGAGGTGCGGCGCATCCACGCGGTGGTGGACCGCCTCATCGCCGCCGTCATGGCCGGGCGCGACGACGGGCTCTCGGTGGTCGGCGCCATGGCCGCCGCGGGCATGGACGCCGCGGCCTGCCGCAACGAAACCGCGACGCTGTTCATGGCCGGGCACGAGACCTCCGCCAATGCGATGGCCTGGGCATGGTTCCTGTTGTCGCAAGCGCCGGACGCCGCGGCGCGCCTGCGGGACGAGGCCGCGGCGGCACTCGGCGGACGCCCCGCGGCGTGGGAAGACCTGCCGCGCCTGCCCTTCGCGCGCGCGGTGGTAGAAGAAACGCTGCGGCTCTACCCGCCCGTGCCGCTGCTGGCGCGCACCGCGTCGGCACCGGTGGACATCGCCGGCCACGCCGTGCCACGCGGCGGGATCGTGCTCGCCGTGCCGTGGCTCCTGCACCGCAACCCGCGCCTGTGGGACAGGCCCGACCACTTCCTGCCGGAGCGCTTCCTCGCCGGACGGCCGGTGCGCCACGCCTACATCCCGTTCAGCCTCGGCCCGCGCGTCTGCACCGGTGCGCAATTCGCGCTCGCCGAAACGGTGATCTGCCTGTCCACCCTCGCGCAGCGCTTCGCCCCGCGCCTCGCGCCCGACGCGCGCGTCGCGCCAGTCTGCCGGTTGACGCTCCGACCGGGCGAAGCGCTGCCGATGCTGCTGGACCGCGCCCCCGCCTGAGCGCGCCGCTCAGACCGGCCGGTCGCCCTTCTCCACGGTGAGGGTGCGGCTGTCCACGCCCGGCAGCATCTTCGCCGGGTCGCGCGTGACGACCACGTCCACCACCGTCGGCGTGTCGGTGTTCGCCAGCCCCTCCCGCACCGCGTCCGCGATGCGCCCCGGGTCCTCCACGCGGATGCCGCGGCAACCCATGGCGTTGGCGATGGCCGCGTAGTCCATCTCCACCAGGTCCGAGGACTGGTACTTCCCCTCGCCGTACACCGCGTGCTGCAACGCCTTCACGTAGCCGCTCGCCGCGTTGTTCACCACGAACACCACGCACGCCGCGCCGACCCGCCGCGCGGTTTCCAGGTCGCCCAGCGTCATGTTGAAGCCGCCGTCGCCCGTCAGCGCCGCCACGCGCCGCTTCGGCCCGACGCCGAGCTGCGCGCCGATCGCGCCCGGCAGCCCGTAGCCGATGGAGGCGAAGCCGCGGTCCGGCACGTAGTGCCGCCCGGCGCGCTTCGTCTCGTAGAGCAGCCCGGTCCAGTGGCCCGCGAAGCCGCCGTCCGCCACCAGCACGCCGTCCTCCGGCATCAGGCGGTTCAGCTCCGCGATGAGCCGCGCGAGGTTGATCGGCCGCTCCGCGCTTTCCAGCCGGTCGCGCGCGCCCTCGCGCCAATGCGCCATGCGCGGGGCCACGGAGGCGGCCCAGGCGGCGCGGCCGTGGCGCTCGCCCGCCAGCGCGTCCGAAAGGTCGTCCAGCCCCGCCGTGATGTCGCCCCACAGCGCCACGTCGCAGCGGCTGGTGCGCCCGAACTCCTCGGCCAGCATGTCGAGATGGACGACGGGCACGCCTTCGGGCAGCAATTGGAACCGCTTGGTGGCTATCTCGCCCAGCTTGCAGCCCGCCACGACGAGCAGGTCGCTTTCCGCGATCATGTCGTTGGCGATGCGGCTGTAGCGCCCGAACAGCCCCGCGTTCAACGGGTGCGAGCAGGCCAGCGCCCCCTTGCCGCCGATGGTGTGCGCCAGCGGTATCGCCTGCCCCTCGACGAGCCGCGCGCAGGCCGCGTAGCCCGCGCCGAGGTGGACCCCGCCGCCCACCAGCAGCATCGGCCGCTCCGCGCGCGCGACCATGGCCGCCGCGCGCGCCACCTCCGCCGCGTCCGGCCGGGCGCGCAGCGCCGGGACGCGGGTGGTGCGCTCCGGCACCTCGAACTCGGCGGGCGAGAACCCGTGCTCGCCGTGCGCCACGTCCTCCGGCACCGCCAGCACCACCGGGCCGGGCCGCCCCGCCGTCGCCACCGCCAGCGCGCGGCGGAGCAGCTCCGGCACGCGCCGCACGCTTTCGACGCGGATCAGCTCCTTGGCGGCGGGCCGCAGGATCTCCGTCTGCCGCGCCTCCTGGGTCATGTTCTTCCAGGCGTGGTCGCGGTTGGCGTCGCCCACGATGGCCACCAGCGGCACGCCGGCGTTCAGGCTCTCCACCAGCGCCGTGGTCAGGTTGGTCGCGCCCGGCCCGAGCGTCGCGTCGCAGAAGCCCACCCGGTTCGTCACCCGCGCGTAGGCGTCCGCCGCGAAGGCGCCGGTGCGCTCGTCGTTGATGAGCGTGTGCCTGAGGCCCAGCGCCCGGCACGCCTCGTAGAAGGGCAGGAGCTGGAAGCCGCCCATGCCGAACACCGGCCCGGCGCCGGCCGCCTGGAGCATCCGCGCCAGGGCCTCGCCGCCCGTCATGCGGACGGGGGCCGAGTTGGTCGCGTCGGTCATGCCCGGTGCCTCTCCCCCCGAGCGGCCGCGAGCAGCGACAAGGCGGCGGGCGCGCCCATGCCCTCCAGCAGGCCCAGGCGCGCCGCCGCGGCGTTCACCCGGCTCAACACCCCGTCCGCCGCCGTGCTGCGCCCGTCGCCGATGCGCGCGCTGGCGGCGGAGACCGTCGCGGCCGCGACCCCCCGCGCGTCGAGCGCCGGCAGCCGCGTGGCGCCCGGCCCGGCGGGGCCGAGCCCGGCGTCGTTGAACAGCGCCGCGAAAACCTCGACCTTGGCCGCCGTCTCCGGCCGCCCGCCGAGGACGTTGCCGTGGCTGCCGATGGCGGCGACGGCGCCCCGGTCCGCCTCCTCGAGCAGCGAAGCGCTGTCCAGCGCCCACACCGGCGCGGCGCCGAAGCCCTCCAGCCGGAAGCGCGCCTCCCGCGCCGGCGGCGGCCGCGCCGCGGCAGGCGGGGCGCGTTCGAGCAGCAGCGCCGCCGCTTCCCGCACCGCCATGCCCGCGCGCAGGCCCAGCGCCTCGGCGGCGGCGTTGACGCGCGAAAGGACGCCGCGCGCGAAGCAGTCCGCGCCGTCGCCGATCACCGCGCTCCGGTGGTCGATGGCGGCGGCCGGCACCGCCAGCGCGTCGAGGTAGTGCAGTCCGGCGACGCCCGCGCCGTCCTTGCCGATGCCCGCGTCGTGCAGCACCGCGCCGCGCAGCCCGGCCTTGGCGCAGAGGTAGGCCGCGTAGACCCCGCCGTGCGAGGCGCCGACGCAGACGCGCCCGGCGGCGTCCGGCCCGAAGCGCGTGACGCTGTCCACCACCAACGGGGCCTCGCCCTCCGCCGCCATCGCTTCACTCCCCTGCGGGGGAGAGCATAGGCGCCGGTCGGCCCCCGCCCAAGCCCGGCGCCTCGCGCCCCGGCACCGCCGCCAGCAGGCTCCGCGTGTAGCCGTGCCGAGGGTCGGCGAAGACGGAGGCGACCGGCCCCGCTTCCACCACCGCGCCGTCCTTCATCACCGCCACCTCGTCGCAGACCTGCGCCGCCACCCGCAGGTCGTGGGTGATGAACAGCGTGGACAGCCCGAGCCGCGCCCGCAGGTCGCGCAGCAGCTCCAGCACCTGCGCCTGCACCGAGACGTCGAGCGCCGACACCGGCTCGTCAGCCACCAGCACCTTCGGCCGCATGGCGAGCGCGCGGGCGATGCCGATGCGCTGGCGCTGCCCGCCGCTGAACTCGTGCGGGAAGCGCGACACCGCCGCCGGGTCCAGCCCCACCAATTCGAACAGTTCGCGCGCCCGCGCCGCCGCATCCGCCCGCGGCACCCCGGCCGCCACCGGCCCTTGCGCCACCTGCTCGCCCGCGCGCCGCCGCGGGTTGAGCGAGGCGTATGGGTCCTGGAACACCATCTGGACCAGCTTCGCCGCCTCGGCCCGCGCCCGCGGCAGCGGCGCCCCGTCCACCAGGATCTCGCCGCCGTCCGGCGCCAGCAGCCCGACCACGCAGCGCGCCAGGGTGGACTTGCCCGACCCGCTCTCCCCCACCACGCCCAGCGTCGCGCCGCGCTTCAGCGTCACGGAAACCCCGTCGAGCGCCCGCGTCGCACGCCGGCGGCGGAACAGCCCGGCTGCGCCGTAGACCTTGGTGAGGCCCCGCACCTCCAACGCCGCCCCGCCCGCCTCCGCCCGTCGCACGGCAGGGGCGCGCAACGGCGGCACGGCCGCCAGCAGCCGCCGCGTGTACTCGTGCGCCGGGGCCTCCAGCACGCGCGACACCGGCCCTTCCTCCACCAGCAGCCCGTGCTGCATCACCGCCACGCGGTCGGCGATCTCCGCCACCACGCCGAAGTCATGGGTGATGAACAGCACCGCCGTCCCGCGCCGCCGCTGCAAGTCGCGGATCAGCGCCAGCACCTGCGCCTGGGTGGTCACGTCTAGCGCGGTGGTCGGCTCGTCGCAGATCAGGACTTCCGGTTCCAGCGCCAGCGCCATGGCGATCATCGCCCGCTGCCGCTGCCCGCCGGACAGCTCGTGCGGAAAGGCGCGCAGCGCGCCCTCCGGGTCCGGCAGCGCCACCTCGCGCAGCGCCTCCACGCTCCGCGCCCGCACCTCGGCCGCCGGTAGGTCCGTGTGCGCGCGCCACATCTCGGCGAGCTGGTCGCCCACCGTCATCAGCGGGTTCAGCGCCGTCATCGGCTCCTGGAACACCATCGCCACCCGCCGGCCGCGCACCCGGCGCATCTCCTCCTCCGAGAGCGCCAGCAGGTCCGTCCCCGCGAGCAGGACGCGCCCCGCCTCCACCCGCAGCCCGGGCGCCAGCAGGCGCATGGCGGCCATCGCCATCACCGACTTGCCCGACCCGCTCTCGCCCACCACGCACAGGATCTCGCCGGCGTCGAGCCGTAAGGACACGCCCCGCAGCGCGTGCGGCCGGTCCGCGCCCGGCGGCAGCGCGACCGTCAGCGCCTCGATGTCCAGCGCGCTCAACGCCCGGCCAGCCGCGGGTTCAGCGCGTCGTTCAGCCCCTGCCCCACCAGCGACACGCCGAGGATGGTGAGCAGGATGGCGACGCCCGGGATAGCCGAGACGTACCACTCCGTCCGCAGCACGTTCCGCCCGAGCCCGATCAGGTTGCCCCAGGAGGGCACGTTCGGGTCCGAGAGCTGGAGGAAGGACAGCGCGCTTTCCAGCAGGATGGAGACGGCCATCACCACGCTGGCGTAGACCAGCACCGGCGGCAGCGCGTTGGGCAGCACCTCCCGCAGGATCAGGTGGGCGTCGCCGAGCCCTTGCAGCCGCGCCGCCTGCACGAACTCCCGCGTCCGGAGCGTCAGGAACTCGGCCCGCGTCAGCCGCGCCACAGGCGGCCAGGAGACGAGGCCGATGCCGACCGTGATGGTCCGCAGGTCGGAGCCGAACACCGCCACCAGCAGCAGGAGCAGCAGGAAGTTGGGCAGAGTCTGGAACGCCTCAGTCACCCGCATCAGCGCCGTGTCGGCCGCGCCGCCGTAGAAGCCTGCGAGCGCCCCCACCGCGATGCCGATCGCCACCGCGATCAGCGTCGCCGCGAAGCCGATCAGCAAGGACACGCGCGCCCCGTGGAAGATCTGCGCCGCGATGTCCCGCCCGGACGGGTCTGTGCCGAGCGGGAAGCGCGGGTTGTCGCCCGGCCATTGCAGCGGCCGCCCGGCGAGGCCGAGCGGGTCGTCCGGGTAGAGAAGCGGCGCCAGCAGCCCCATCGCCGCCACCGCCAGCACCAGCAGCGCGCCGAGCACCGCTGTCGGGCTGCGGAGGTACAGGCGCCAAGGATTCATCGGCCGGACAGAATACGCGGGTCGAGCCGCGCGTACAGCAGGTCCACGAGGAAGTTCACCGCGATCACCAGCAGCGCCGACACGAAGACGATGCCGAGCAGCGTGTTGAGATCCCGCTGCACCACGCTCTCGTAGGCCAGCCGCCCGAGCCCCGGCAGCGCGAACACGCTCTCCACCACCACCGAGCCGCCGAGCATGGTGCCCGCCTGCAACCCGATCAGCGTCACCATCGGCAGGAGGGCGTTGCGCAAGACGTGCCGCGCCACCACCCGCGTCTCCGTCAGCCCCTTCGCCCGCGCCGTGCGCACGAAGTCGAGCGACAGCACCTCCAGCATGGAGGCGCGCATGATGCGGAGGTAGATCGCCAGGAAGATCAGCCCCAGGGTGAGCGTCGGCAGCACCAGGTGCCAGGCGATGTCGAGCGCCGCCTCCCACCCCTCGTAGCCCATCGCCACGTCGCCGAAGCCGCCCGCCGGCAGCCATTGCAGGTGGACGCTGAACACCACGATCGCCATCAGCCCGAACCAGAAGGAGGGCGTCGCGTAGAACACCAGCCCGAGCGTCGAGATCAGCGTGTCCGGCCAGCGGTTCACCCGCCGCGCCGCCAGCACGCCGAGCCCCATGCCGGCCGCGAAGGCGAAGGAGAGCGAGGCCGTCATCAGCAAGAGCGTCGCCGGCAGCCGCTCCAGTATGACGGTCGCCACCGGCTTGCCGTAGATCGCGGAAAAGCCGAGGTCGAGCCGCACCAGCCGCCACAGGTAGTCGCCCAAGCGCGCCATCACCGGCAGGTCCAGGCCGTAGTACCGCCGCAACTCCGCCGCCAGCGCCGCGTCGCCGCCGCCCATCTGCCCCATGAGCGCGTCCACCGTGTCCCCCGGCGCGAGCTGGAGCAGCAGGAACAGCCCGGCCAGGATCAGCAGCAGCGTCGGGATGGAAGCGGCGAGTCGCCGCAGCGCCAGCGGCAGGACGCGCAAGTCACCCTCGCCGCATCAGGCGGGCGCCAGCCAGGTGTCGTGCCAGGACGACGAGGCCCAGCGCGGGTTGTTGCCGGCGTTGCGGACGCGGCGGTTGAACACCGACATGAAGATCTGCTCGATCGGCATCCAGGGCGCCATCTCCTCGTTCGCGCGCTTCACGAAGTCGGCGTAGAGCGCCTTGCGCTTCGCCGGGTCCACCTCCGTCGCCGCAGCGTCGATGATCCGGTCGATCTCCTCGTCCGTCCGCCCCCACTGGTTGGTCCAGGGCGCGCCGCGCGGGCTGCCGGAGCGGTACCAAACCGTGGTGCTCACCGCCGGGTCGCTGCGGTACTGGTGCCAGCCCGTCGCCAGGTCGAAGCCGTGGTCGTTGTAGACGGTCCGCAGGAACCCCGCCGCGTCCAGCCGCACGATCTCGACGCGGATGCCCACCTCCGCCAGCGATTGCTGGATGAAGGTGGAGAACAGCGCGATGTCCTCGCCCCAGGGCGCCGGGTGCAGCCGCACGGAGAAGCGCGCGCCGCCCGCGCCGCGCGGGTGCCCGGCCTCGTCCAGCAGCCGGTTCGCCAGCGTGCGGTCGAAGGCGTAGGGCGGCGCCGCGCCCTCCGGGTAGTAGTCGGTCGAAACGGAGGGGATCGGCCCCGTGCCGGCCTTGGCGAAAGGCCCGAGGAAGTTCTCGATGAAGAACGGGATGTTCAGCGAGTGCGCGATGGCGCGGCGCACGCGCAGGTCGGCCAGCTCCGGCTTGCGGAAGTTGAACTCCAGCGTGTTGGTGCGCGCGTTGCCCTCGTTGCCGCGCGTGGTCGCCTCGAAGCGGCGGTCGCGCCCCAGGCGCTGGATGTCGGCGATGGTCAGCGAGGAATACGGGCTGAACAGGATCTGCCCCGCCTCCATCTGCGCCGCCGCCGCGGAACGGTCCGTCACCACGCGCCACACCACCCGGTCGAGGTAGGGCATCCCCTGGCGCCAGTAATTCGGGTTCCGCTCGGCGATGATGTGCTGGCCGCGCTCGTACTGCACGAAGCGGAACGGCCCGGTGCCGACCGGCGCCGTGTTGGCCGGGTTCTGCCGGATGTCGCCCCCCGACTCGTACACGTGCCTGGGCGACACGTAGCCGAGGTCCGTCAACCCCCGCAGCAACAGGCCCTGCGGCATCGGCCGCTCGTAGCGGAACACCGCCGTGTGCGGGTCCGGCGTGTCCACGGCCGCCAGGTACTGCTGCAAGGTGGTGCCGTAGTTGAGGATCTTCTTCCACATCTCCATGGCCGTGAACTGCACGTCCGCGGAGGTGAAGGGCTTGCCGTCGTGCCAGGTGACGCCCCGGCGCAGGCGGAAGGCGTGCGTCCTGCCGTCCGGCGCGCTTTCCCAGGATTCGGCCAGGCACGGCGTCGGGTTGCCGGCCTCGTCCAGGTCCAGCATCGGCTCCTGCATCTTGCCGCCGACGATGTAGACGCCCGTGGACGCCTGGAGCGACGGGTTCAGGATGCGCTGCTCCGTCGCGAAGTGGACGGTCAGCGCGCCGCCCTGCCGCGGCTGCTCCTGGGCGGAGGCGCCGAAGGGCGACGCGACGAGGGCGCCGCCCGCGAGCAGCAGGGTTTCGCGGCGGGTGGGTCCGCTCATGGCCGGGCTCTCCGTGGGGGGTCATCGGTCGGTGGTGAAGACGAGCGCGCAACCGGTGGCGACGGCCGGCGGCCGGGTCAGCGCCGTGCGCAGCACCAGCCCGGCGCCGCCCCGCTCCGGCATGTCGTCCGCGTCCAGCCCGGGGTACGCCTCGGCGATGGCCCCGCGCGGCGCGAAGGCGATCCCGGCGCGGCGCGGCCCCGTTTCCACCACCCGGAACGCGCCGTCCGCGCGCGCCTCGCCGTCGAGCAGCCGCGCCATGTGCGCCGCCGCCCCGTCCGGGTCCGCGTCCGCCACCAGCACGCGGCGGATGCCGGTCACGCCGTTGCCCTGGCGCTGCAATTGCGGAATCCACACCGCCTCGCGCGTGTGGTGCTGGCATGCGAAGACGCGCACGCCGCCCGGCGCCTCCTCCTCCGGCCACTGGAACACCGAGAAGCGCGCCTCCGTCTCGCCGCCGCCCGGCACCGGCACCGGCCGCCCGAACTCGATCGGCCCGACGCCCGCCAAGCCGCGCTCGCGCAACGCCGCCACGCCCGCCGCAGCGTCCCGCGTGGTGAAGGCGCAGCGCTCCAGCCCTTCCCGCCCTTCGAGGAAGCGCCGCATCGACGCGTTGTGCGGCTGGGGCGTCACCACCCCGAGCAGCTCGACGTAGTCCTCGCCGAACATGATGGTGTGGTTGCCGCTGCCCATGTGCGGGCTGTGCAGGCCGCGCGGCGAGACGGTGAAGCCGAGCCGCCCCCACTCGTCCGCGGCGGCCTGGAGATCCCGCACGGCGATCACGACATGGTCCAGCCCGTCGATGGTCGGCAGCATTCCCGTCTCCTTTGCCGGAACGGTAGGCGCGGGCGATGCTGCGCCGCAAGACACGCCCGGAGACCACAGCATGCCCGAAACGAAGGTCGTCTGGCCGCCCAGCCTGTGGACCGCCGTGACGCCGCCCGGCCCCGACCTGCCGGCGCTGCGCGGCGCGGAGGCGGCCGACGTGGCGGTGGTCGGCGCCGGTTTCACCGGCCTCTCCACCGCCCTGCACCTCCGCCGCGCCGGCGTGGACGTCGCGGTGGTCGAGGCCGCCGAGCCCGGCTGGGGCGCCTCCGGCCGCAACAACGGCCAGGTCATCCCCACCCTGTCGCGCCCCGACCCGGAGGACATCGTCCGCCGCCACGGCGCCGCCGGCGAGCGCTTCGTCCGCCTGCTGCGCGACTCCGCCTCCATCCTGTTCGACCTCGCCCGCGAGGAGGGCATCGAGGCCGAGGCGGAGCAGAACGGCTGGGTGCAGCCGGTCCACAGCCCCGGCCGCATGAAGATCGCCGAGCGCCGCGTCCGCCAGTGGTCCGCCGTCGGCGCCGAGGTGGAGTTGCTGGACCGCGCCGCCGCGCGCGACCTCCTGGGCAGCGACGCCTGGCACGGCGGCTGGCTCAACCGCACCGGCGGCCACGTCAACCCGCTGGCCCTGGCGCGCGGCCTGGCCCGCTCCGCGCTGCGCGCCGGCGGACGCGTCTTCGCCCGCAGCCCCGTCACCGGCCTGGAACGCGAAGGCGACCGCTGGGTGGTGCGGACGGACGGCGGCGGCGAGCTGCGCGCCCGCGCCCTGGTGCTGGCCACCAACGCCTACAGCCTGGAATTCACCGACAAGGTCCGCCCGGACGTCGCCCGGCAGGTCGTCCCCGTGCTGTCCTGGCAGATGGCCACCGAGCCGGTGACGGACAACCTGCGCGGCACCATCATCCCCGGCCGCCAAGCCATGAGCGACACCCACGGCGAGCTTTGGTTCGCCCGCTACGACGCCCGCAACCGCCTCGTCACCGGCGGCGCCCTCGCCGCGCCCTTCAACCGCGCCGACCGCCTCAAGCCCTATATCGGCGAACGCCTCCAGCGCATCTGGCCCCAGCTCGGCGAGATGCGCTTCACCCATGTGTGGAACGGCTACGTCGGCATGACGCGGGACTTCCTGCCCCGCATCCACCGCCTCGGCCCGGACGCCTTCGCCTGGGCCGGCTGCAACGGCCGCGCCGTGGCGCTCTCGGTGGCGCTCGGCCGCGAACTGGCCGCCGCGGCCCGCGGCGCCGACCCGGACACGCTGGCCCTGCCCTTCAGCGAACCGCGCCCGGTGCCTTTCCACGGCTTGGCGAGGCGCTTGGCGCCGCCGCTCGCCTTGCTCGCCTACCGCCGGCGCGACGCGCGGGAGGTGGCGTGACCGGCGGGCGACGCCGGCCGCCCCCGCCTTCGAGGCACGATCTTGCCGCGCCCGGTCCCGTCAGTGCCGCGCCGACGAGCTCTGGGTGCGGGAGTTCCGCGACAGCGCGCGGTCGTACTCCACGCTGGATGGCGGGGCGTTGGGGCCGATCATGGGGCCGTAATGGTCCCTGCCGGTGTCGCCGTAGTAGCGCGGGCCGCAGCAGCACCCGCCGAGCACGATGCCCAACGCCGCCGCCACCGGCACCGGTCGCAAACCCCGGCTTCGCTTCCCGTGTCGCATGTCCTCCTCCCGGACCGCCGAACGCAGCGAGGCTGGACCGGGAAAGCGGCGCCGTGGTGTCCGCGGCGTGGCGGCACGCCGGCGCGGCTCACGGGGAAAGGCTTGCGCATCCTGGCGAGTTCCCGTCGTGGCGCGGATGGCGCCGGCGGCGCCTTCCTCAAGGCGGTCCGGTTCGCCGCGGCGTCCCCGATCGATGCGGCCGCCCCCGTGCCCCCCCACGGCGCCTCCTACACCCCACCGGGCAACCACGCCGCGGTGCCGGCAACAGGTACAACGCACTGAAAAACTTGCAATTTCAAGACAGTTCTTGCTATGTTCTTCGAATGGCGCCGACGCTCCTCCTCCCTCGTCCGACCCGACAGGCGCCCGCGCCCCGCGCATTTGTCCGCATCGCGCGAAAGCGGCGGAGCGGAGCGCCCGCCCCGGCTCTACTACCCGGCCGCCGATCGTTTTTGCTTGGGCTCGGCCTTTTGTCCGAAAACAGCAAAGTCAGCGCCGCGGGACGCCAAGGTCGCGTCGGCGTGCACGCCCGCGGGCGCGAAGCGGCCTGCCGAAGCCCCGGCCTGGCCTTTTGTCCAAATGCGGCAAAAGCGGCGGAGCCACGCCCCGAGGCAGGCGCCGCCGCCGCGTCAGCCGCCGCCGTTCGCCTCCCCCCGCCGCCTGAGCGCCGCGTCCAGCGTGTTCTCCAGCAGGCAGGCGATGGTCATCGGCCCGACGCCGCCCGGCACCGGGGTTATCGCGCCCGCGTGCCCCGCCACTTCGGCGAAGGCCACGTCGCCCGCCAGCCGCCCGTCCGGCAGCCGGTTGATGCCCACGTCGATCACCGCCGCGCCCGGCGCGACCCAGTCGCCGCGCACCATCTCCGGCCGCCCCACCGCGGCGACCAGCACGTCCGCCCGCCGGCACTCGGCCGGCAGATCCCGCGTGCGGGAGTGCGCCACCGTCACGGTGCAGTCCGCGTCCAGCAGCAGTTGCAGCAGCGGCCGCCCGACGATCTGGCTCCGGCCGAGCACCACCGCCCGCGCCCCGGCCAGCGGCACCCCCGCCTCCCGCAGCAGGTGCATCACCCCCTTGGGCGTGCAGGGCACCAGCGAGGGTTGGCGCGTGGCGAGCAGCCCGGCGTTGACCGGGTGGAAGCCGTCCACGTCCTTGGCCGGGTCGATGGCGTCCACCACCGCCTCCTGCCGGATCTGCGGCGGCAGCGGGAGCTGCACCAGGATGCCGTCCACCGCCGGGTCGGCGTTCAGTTCGCCGATGAGGTAGAGCAGCGCCGTTTCCCGCACGTCGGCCGGGAGCAAAACGGTCTCGCTGTCGAAGCCGGCCGCCAGCGCCGCGCGGTCCTTGTTGCGGACGTAGACGCCGCTCGCCGGGTCGTCGCCCACCCGCACCACGCGCAGCCCCGGCCGGAACGGCAGCGCCGCCACCCGCTCCGCGACGCGGGCGCGCAACCTTTGGGCGACGGCCTTGCCGTCTATGACGCGGGCGGCAGGGGCGGCCACGGAAGCGGCGGCGCTCAGACGTACACGCCGGCCATCATCATCTGCCGCTGCACCGCGTTGACCAGGATGCTCGTCGCCGTGATGAGCAGCAGCACGATCAACGGCGACAGGTCGATCCCGCCCAGATTCGGCAGGAAGCCGCGCACCCGGCGGAACAGCGGCTCCGTCACGCGGTACAGGAAGTCAGCGATGGTCCAGACCACGCGGTTGCGCGTGTCGAGCACGTTGAAGGCGATCAGGGTCTGGACAATGGCGGCGAGCAGCACCGCCCACCACAGCAGGTCCAGCAGGGCCTTGATCAGGAAAAAAACCGCGTCCAGCAGATACATCGGTCGTCCCGTGCGAATGCGGCGGCACCCTATAGAGGGGGGGACGGCGCGACAAGCAGGCGCCGCCCGCACGCCTTGACTCCAGGCCGCCGCGGAGGCACTAACCGCCGCTGCGGAGCGGGGCTGTAGCTCAGTTGGGAGAGCGCGTCGTTCGCAATGACGAGGTCAGGGGTTCGATTCCCCTCAGCTCCACCATCCCGCGAGACATATTGAATCCTTTCAAGTGGTTAGTCGCCTAGTTGGCAAACCGGAGCCACTCGGTTTGCCAACCCCTTTCGTCATGGCTTGGCTTGCAGCCTCGCTTGCCGGGCCATGGCGTTCTTCAGCATCCGGGCGCGATCGACGCCGCGGATGTAGTGCTGCACCAGGGCGAGCGTCTTCCACCCGCCCAGCGCCGCGATCTCCGGCACCGTGAACCCTTGTTCCGCGAGGTGGCAAGCCGCTGATTTCCGGAGCCCGTGGACGCCCAAGCCCTTCGGGACACCGGCCTCTCGCGCGCGGGCCGTGAACCAGTTGTAGAAGCCGTTGCCAGTGAAAGGCTTGCCGTACTCAGTAGCGATGAAGACGCGCAGCGGCCGGACGGGCATGGCGTCCAGCGCTTCCCGCAGTTCCGCGCTGATCGGGACGCCGACCGCATCGCCGGTCTTCTGCGCGCGGAAGTAGATCGCGCCGTCCCGGATGTCCTGCGGCCCGAGGCGGATCGCGTCGCTGCGGCGGGCGGCGGTGCAGAGCAGGAGCTCCAGGGCGACGCGAGGCTTGCTGCCGATCGGCCAATGCGCTCGGAAAAGCGCAAGATGCTCCGCCTCCCATTGTGGGAAGCCGTCCGGGTTGTTCGATTTCAGCCGCTCGATGCCCCGCATGGGGTTCTGGTCGGCGGTGATGAGCTTCGTCCTGACGGCTTGCTTCATCAACTGGCGCAGGAACTGGCGCAGCTTGTTCGCGGCGGCCGGGGTTTCGGCCTTCGCGTCCATCATCTTCTCGACATGCTCGGCTTTGAGGTCCGCCACCAGCCGGTGCCCATGCTTTTCCCGGAAGCGTTCGGCGTCATAGCGGTAAGTCCGCCGCGTCCCCGGGGCGTTGCCCTTAAAACTGGCGCTCCCGTACCAACCGGCGATCAGGGCGGAGAACGTCCCTTTGGCGTCCTGCCCGGTGGCCACCGGCGACGGCTTGGCGGCGAGGGCCGCTTGATAGGCGGCCATGAACCCGGCCGATCCCGGGAGGCCGGGCAGGGGCGTCCGCTTCCCGTGGCGTCGGAAGTAGAAGCGCACCTTGCCGTGGCGGTCGCGCATCCGGTTGACGTAGAGCAGCTTCACACGGGTCATGGCTCGAAGTCCTCCCACGTGTTGGTGCGTTTCCGATTTTGCTCCCGCGCTGCGCGCTCATCCAACCAAGCGTCGAGATCTTCGCGCAGCCACACCTTGCGGCCTGGCGTGAGGAAAACCCCCTCGGGCGCGTCGCCCTTCTCCACTAGTTCCAGCCACGTCGACTTCCCTAAACCGACGTAAAGCGCGGTTGCCGTCAGCGGCAGCCCGCGCGGTGTCCAGCCGTTGATGACCGGACGCCGGGATGCAGGTGAACCAGCCACGCCTGGGCGCCTTCGCTGTGAGTGGGTCAAGCAGCCATTGCGGAAGCGGCGATCTTCAGGGGCATGCCGAACGCCGCAGCGATGGCAGGCAGGTCGTCCTCTGTACGGCCCAGGAGCCGCTGGCGCCGGGTTGGGCCGGGGTTCCCCCGTCCACGCACGCGCTCCAGACCCGCCGATGGCTCGGTCCAAGGCGGCCTGTAAGATCAGCTATCTGCTTAGGCACAAGCGGCATCTTGATGCGTCCCTTGCCGATCATTCGGTGCTCCTCCTCCATCCTGCACCTCCATGAAGCGGTCGAATGGCCCCGACCCGGTTCATTCGAGCGAGCCGAAGAGCCGCCCGGCGAGAAGGCGGGTCCGCCGCCGTTCCTCGTCGATGAGCCGGACGTGGTCGCGCGCGGCGTGCTCCTGCTTGGCCAGGTTGTAGTGCGCGTCGACCACGGCGTCGGAGACGGCGAGCACGGCGGCGGCGAGCCCCGGGTTGGAGGCATCCAGCCTCGCCGCCGTGGTCGCCAAGGCGTGCCGGAAGAGGTGCGGCCCAAAGGCCGTGCCGAAGCGCGCCTTGGACGCGTATCGGACGAGGCTGCCGATGTCGCTCTCGTTCATCCCCGCGCCGTCGCTGCGCCTCACCCAGAACCAGTCGTGTTGCCGGCCCTTGAGCAGCCTGGGCCGCTCGACCTCCAGGTAGCGCTCGACGCAGGAGGTCAGCTCCGGCGGGAGCGGGTATTCGATCACCCGCCGGTTCTTCACGTCCGCGGACGTATAGGCGAGCCAGAAACAGCCGCCGTGGCGGGAGAGGTGCCACCCGATCCGCGTCGCGGCGAGCGTGCGTATCCTGGGCGCCACGGCCGCCAGGACGGCGATCAGCAGCCCGTCGCGGTAGCGGGCGGCACGCACCGTCGGGTGCTCCCGGCGGAGCGCGTCACGCATCATGTCGCGCCCCCACGCGTACAGCACGGCGCTATTGGGCACGTCCACCGCCCGCCGCCCGGCCGGCAGCAAGACGCGCAGCGGGGTGCCTTTGGGCGATACCAGCCAGCGGAGATCGGCTTCGGGCTGCATGATGCGCAGCGCCGACCGCAGCTCGAAGAACCGGGTCACGATGGTGCTGTTGGCGTTGCCGGCCGCCCGGAGCGCGCCGAGGTAGGCCCGCACCCTCGCGGGGGTAAGGCGGGCGGCGGGCGGCATGGCAGGATCGAGATCCCCCGAGGCGTCAAGCACCGCCAGCCAGCGGCCATAGCCTCGAACGGCGTTGCGGATGGTGACAGGCTTCAGTCCCGCGGCGAGGGACGGGCCATCGAGCTGGTCCCTGGGGGCTACACCGGCTTCCAAGAACTCGCGGTCGAAGGCCGGCCAGTCGGGGACACGCCGAACCCTATCGCAACGCGGGGCAGGGGAGTGGCGCATCGTCGTCAGGCCCCCGCCGGTCCGCGCCGGTCCCCGGCGAAGGCACCCGCCGCCAGCAGGCGCGTCGCCCGCCGCTCGTCGCACACCACCGCTTGGTGGCGTCCAGCGGCGGCGGCGCCCTCCAGCCCGGCGTAGAAGGTCTTGGTCGTCTCGACCTTCCTGTGGCCGAGGATGCGCCGGACGACCTCGTACTGCCCCGGGTGCGCGCGCAGGTAGAGCAGCACCGCGAAGTGGCGCATCAGGTGGGGGTTGAACTCCACCCCGATGTCCCGCTCGACGAGTCCGGTCAGGCCGATGGCCAAGTCCTGCGCCCCGCGGCCACGCGGGCCGCGGCCGGGGAACAGGAACGGGTTGCCGGCCTCCGCGAGGTGCGGCCGGTGCTTGCGCAGGTACTCCTCGACGAGGCGGGCGCTCCCGGGCGCGAGCGGCCAATGGACCGCCTCCGCGTTCTTCACCTCCTCGGCGGCCAGATGGATGTCGCCGACCAGGCCGCCGGGGCGCGCCCGGCGCAGGTGCCGGTCGAGCCGCAGGCCCGCGAGGTTGTCGCGGCGCAGCGGGCAGACCGTCAGGATCTCCAGGGCCACCGCGTACATCGCCAGCAGCGCCGCGGACCTGGAGTTCGGCTCCCGGTCGGGCCCTCCCGCCTGGACGGACGCCGCCCGCTTCATCAGCGCCTTCGGGTAGTGCAGCAGCAGGGCGTAGTTGCGCGGCTCGACCAGGGCGCGCAGGCGCCGCATGTTCTTGTCCGTCATCGTGACCCGCGCCTCCGGCGCGACGCTGTTCGCCCAGGCGGTGATCCTGGCCACGTCCGCCTCGGGCAGCGGCCCCTCGGGCGCGTCCTCGAAGTGGTACACGGCGATCTGGCGCACCACGTCGGCGATGCCGGCGAGGTGCGTGGTCCTGACATCGAGCCGCTTTGCGTCCGCGGCGCCGGCGTCGATGCCTCGCCTTTCCAGTGCGCGCCGCCGATGGAAGACGAGGATGTCCCGCACGCGGCCGGCCGGCTGCACCAGGTCGCGCACCGTCCGGAGGCTTTCCGGCGAGTGCCCCGTCCCGACCAGGGCCGCGGCCGCCCAACGGATCTGGTCGGCCCGCGTCTCGACGGTGCGCGGGCTCAAGGGCCGGCGCCGGCTGCGCGGGCTCCTGGTCCTCGGGGCGGCGACGTCGTCCGGGAAGATCTCGCGCTCGTCCGTGCAGGCGAGGCGCGCGAGAAACTTCTCCACGTCCTCCTGGAACGAGGCCGGGTAGGCCTCGAGCGGCGGGCTGTACTCGTCCCGCATCCCGGGCCGGTCCAGCCGCGCGGCGGGCCACCCGTCGATGTGCCGGGCGGCCCAGTTCCAGTTCGACGCGGTGCGGCGGGCGCGCCCGTGCGGGTCGCGGTGGAGGGTCCAGGCCACGGACCACGCCTCGAAGGCGTCCAGCGCGCCGCCATCCACCTCCTCCGGCGCGATCCCCTCCCGGGTGCAGTACCCCATGAAGGCAATCACGGCGTTGCGGCGGGGTTTGGGCAGCGCGGCGTGCAGCGGACGCCAGGGTGGCGCAAGGCCGCGGGCGCGGGGGAGCGCCGGCGCGTGCCGGCCCATGCGGCGGAGCACGCCGCGCAGCAAGGAAACCACGTTCTCGAAGCGCCGCGGCCGCTCGCCGGGGCACCGGGGCGGGAGGCCGATGGCCGCGGGCGAAGCGCGGTACAGGCGCTCGTTGAGGTAGGTGCAGTCCATCGGCACGGTCCGGGCGGCGGCCAGGAACGCCACGTCGTCTCTCGTCTTCCTGCCGAGCTCTGGGCAGCAGATCCGCACCACGGCGCGGACGGCGCTCGCGCACGCTCTGCGTGCCTCTCGATTCAGGCCGGAGCAGCTTTCCGAGGAAACCAGGGCGTCGGCCGCGGTCTCCACCGCCGCGGTCGTCGCGTCGTCGAGGGCCGCCTGCGGGATGCCCGAACCATAAATGAAATTCATTGAAAAACACTCCCAGTCTGAGACTTAGTTCTTACTTGCGTGGTGGCAGAACGCGGCAGTTCGTGCAAGCATTTTGCTTTAGAGCTTCCTGATGGAAGCAGTAATATTTGCACTATTACTTGCTAAGGATTTGCTTGGCCTTCCTCCTGACCCCTTGGGCCACCAGACCCGATCAGGGCGTCGATGTTGTCGGCGCGGAAGAACACAGAACGGCCGACGCGCACCGGCCGCAGGTGCCCGGCCCGCGCCCAGTCGCGGAGCGTCCGCCGCGAACGGCCGAAGATCCGCGCGACCTCCGCGGCCGACAGCAACGCGGGCATCCGCGGCGCGCCGGCACCGGTGGCGTCGTCCGGCGGCGGGTGGCCGCTTTCCCCGAGCGACGCCGAGGCGGAGCGCGTCCTTGGAGGCACCCCCACACCCGTGCGCGCCATCTCTATCGCCGCCTCCGCCGCGCCGCCCCATGGCGGCCCGCCAGAGCATCCCGCTTCGGGGAGGCGGCGATCAGGGGAAACCCCGGGAGGGTCGTTTCGCCAATTCGTATCCGCTCCGGCTTGGCGAGCCGCTTCGCGCCCCTTACCGAGCCCGCCGCAGCCGGGCCTGGAGGAGACGGCGGATGGTGTTCGGCGTCATCCGCAGCGCGGCCTTCAGCAATGCGCCGTGGGGCGGCCCGATCGTGTCGGCCTTGCGGGCCTCCTGCGCCACGGCATCGATGAAGCGCACGGCCGGCCCCGGCTCGCCGCTCGCTTCTTTGCTGCCCGGCCTCGCGGGGCGCTTGTAGGCGACCTCGTACGCGGCAGCGGCGAAGTCGACGAACACGGATTTCGCCAGGTCCGGACTGGACCCTCGCACCTCGTGCGCCGAGATGCCGCCGATCGATGCCGTGACGCCCTCGCGCAGGGAACGGAGGTCCGCATCGAGCCGCTCCAGCAGCCCTTCGAACCGCGCCTGCGCCAAGTCCTGGCGCTCGCCGTAGTGCTCGCGCAGCGCGAGCACGGATTCGTGGATCGGCACGCGGTCCCCCCGCCGGTTCTCCGAGATCGAGGGGCCTCCGGGATGCGACAGCCGCAAGAATCCTTGCAGGATTGCGTTGGCGGCGCTCGCATCCACCTGCAGGTGCGCCGGCGGCGAGGCGGGAAAGCCAAGCAGACTCGTGAGGGCGTCGACCGCGGCGACGATGCGCCGCCTCCTGTCGCGAACCTCCTTAAACGTCGGCAGCGACCGCCGCTGCTGCTCCATGCTGGCGAAGACGAGAGCTTGGTTGATCCGGGCCCAAACCTCGCCGGGATCGCCTTGCAGCCGCAGCCCGACCGCCGCCCGGATGCGCAGCCAAACGGCGGGATCGAAGTCCCAAACTGTCATGGTGAACCCAAGCGGATTCCCGGCGTCGGCAATGCCTCGCTGACGGTCGCGGGTTGCGCGCTCCAGGTCGGGCAAAAGCCCCCTGGATGGCACGAATGCCTCGTGGTCAGCCGTTGAGCCGGTTGCGTCCCATCAACCGGAGCAGCGCCGCGAGGGGGGCACCGTCGGGCCCGCCCCGGGCGATGGCGGCAACTCCGGCCGCGGCGGATCAGGCTCGGCCCACGAGAGCATCGGCACACCGGCGTGGTTGAGCGGCAACTCGTCCACCCCGCCCCCGAGCGACCCGTCTGGGCCCCCGTCGGACACGCTGTCGTCAAGCGAGTTGGCGGGGAGGGCATGGCGGCCGCTCTCCTCTTCCCGGCCGCGGCCGGTGACGATCCCTCACGGCGCGCCGCCGCGGGTCTGCGCGGAAGGCGCTGCGGCGTCGCCGTCGTCGAGCAGTTCCGGGACCCGGACGCCGAGCACACTCGCCAAGCGCTCGAGCACGTCCACCGTGGCCGCGTTCTCCTCGCGCTCGATCATGCCGACGTAGTTGCGGTTCAGCCCGGCGCGGCCGGCGAGCTCCTCCTGCGACAGGCCGCGCGCGCGCCGGAGCCGCCTCAGGTTCTTCGCCAGCACGCCCCGCAGCGACAGCCGCCCCATCCCGGCAGGGCGCCCCGGTTGCCGCGGCTTTTCGACCTAGTATACTAGGGAGAGTGCCGGGCCGGCGCGGCCTTGGCGCGCCCGGCGGGCCGGGACGGACCGATAGGGAGGACCGGCGATGCCGCTGCCGAAGGCGAAGCCGCGCGAGCTGCCGGACGGGGAGAGGCTCGCCCGGCGAGTGCCCAAGCTCTTCGAGGGCATGACCGTCTGGCGGTGGGACCCGGACGCGGGCCGGTGGTCGCAACTCCCCTGCGGTCCGCTGGAGTGGCGCCTCTACAGCATGGCGGGCTGGCCGCTGCCCGGGGCGCGGCCGGGCCCGATGCACGCCGCCCTCCTTACCCCGCGCGAGGAGGACCCGGCCGCCATCGAGTTCTTGGTGTTCCGCTACGACGTGCTGGACGCGGAAGGCAGGAGCGTGGGGGTGCCGAGTCCCGACCCCGCCCTGGAGGCCCGCCTCACCGAGCTCTCGCTGCTGCGCCGCCCGACGCCGGAGGAGGAGGACGAGAGCTTCCGCATCCAGGAGGAGCTCTGGCGCCCGTTCGCGCCGACGCTCGAGATGCGGCGCCGGTTGCTGGCGGACGCCGGGGAGCGCTTCGACCTGTCGGCGCAGCGGGACCGGCTGCTCCGGGAGCCGTAGGCGGCCCGCGGCACGCCGGCGAGGGCCCGTGGGTGGTGCGCCGCCCGAGTCGGCCAGGCCCGGACAGGTGGGCCGAGGCGATCCGGGCGACGGTGCCTCCCGGACATAGCCGCGCGGGACGACAACCGGGGGCGTGCACGGTCACCACGCCCTCGCCTCCATGAGTTCGTCCAGCCGCGTCGTGTAGCGGGGCGACAGCCGCGCGTGCCGCGTGCCCCAGGGCCGGGCGATGCCGGTGGCGAGGGGCGGAGGGCGCCCCGCCCGAAGCGCGCGTTCACCGCGTCCAGCGCCGCCATCAGCCGCGCCGACCTCGCCGGCTCGCGCGTCGGAAACAGGCTCTGGGGCTCGGTGGCCGCGTCGCGCAGGTCGTCCAGCACCACCCCGACCTTGAAGTAGCGGAAGCCTTGCCGCCACAGGGGCCGGAGCATCCGCACCGCCTCGCCGACCAGGGCGCCGGTGTCGGCGGTGGCCTCTATCCGCCCGCGGTGCTGGGCCGAGTGCCAGGGGTCGCCGTTGTGCGGGTTGGTGTGCAGGAACACCGCCATGCGCGCGGCCACCAGCCTCTCCGCCTGCAGCTTCTCGCCGGCGCGCGCCGCGTGGTGCGCCGCCGCCTCGCGCATCTCCGCCCAGGCCGTCACCGGCCGCCCGAAGGAGCGCGTCACCGCGACGCCCTTGCGGGTCGGGGCCACCATGGACAGCGGCAGGCAGGACACGCCCCGCAGCTCGGCCTGCGCCCGCGCGCCGACTACGCGCAGCAGGCCGCGGCCGTAGGCGTCGACGGTGGCGGGCGAGCGGCCCAGGTTGCCGAACAGCGCGAGCCAGGACCGGGCTTGCGGCTCGGCCGCGGCGAGCGGGAAATGCGGCCAGGCGGGCGTGGGCATCGCTGCCCTCCATCGCGGCGCTGGACCGAGGTTGGGCCTTTCCGCGCCGGCATTCCACGTAACTTACTAGAGCGCGTAGTTGGACGAGAACCACTCCACGCGGGCGGCCCGGACCTCCGGCCGGTTCCGCGCCAAGTGCCACGGGTCGCCCATCCTGATCCCGGCTGCTTTGGCCTCCGCGGTGCGGGCTATGCAGCAGATCGGGTAATCGGGCCGTCCCCAGGCGCCGCCAAGTCCGGCAAGCGTGGCAGACTGCCCGGTGGTGCAATCCGGCCCGCCGGGCATGGAGCCCGCGGCCGGTCATCCGGGAGCAGCAGGTGCCATGCGCTACTACGCCGGTCTGGACGTGTCTCTGGAAGAAACCAGCGTCTGCATCGTGGACGAGGAGGGCAAGATCGTCCGCGAGGCCAAGGTCGCCAGCGACCCGGAGGCGCTGGCGACGTGGCTCGGCGGCCTCGGCCTGCTGCTCGCGCGCGTCGGCCTGGAAACGGGCGCGCTCGCCGGCCGGCTCGCGGAGGAGATGGCGGGGCTCGGCGTGCCCGGCGTCGTGTGCATGGACGCGCGCCACGCCCGCGCGGCCATGGTGGCGATGACGCACAAGACCGACCGCAACGACGCCCGCGGCTTGGCGCAGATGCTGCGCACCGGCTGGTTCCGGCAGGTCGCATTGCCTCACATGATCTGCTCCCGGCAGAGGAGTCGTTGCCTCATCTGAAATGCTCCCGAGCGGCAAGGAGCCGCGGAGGGGAGGATGAGGCGGGTGAGCATGGCGACGCGTGACGAGCTGGTGGCGGCGGTGGCGGCCCGGTACGCGTGCTCGGGGCGGGCGGAGCGCGGCCGGATCCTCGACGAGTCCGCGGCGGTGACGGCCACCACCGGAAACACGCGATGCGGCTGCTCCGGGGCGATGGCGGGCGGGTCGCGCGCGGCGACCGACGG
>NZ_BAAAFZ010000011.1:105226-128266 GCF_039523795.1 Craurococcus roseus
CGCGTCTACGACGCGGCGGTCCGGGAGGCGCTGGTGGTCGCCTGGGAGGCGCGAGCTCCATCGGTCGCTGCGGCTCCTCGTGAACTTCTTCCAGCCGTCGTTCGAGTTGCGGGAGAAGACGCCCGACGGGGCGATGGTGAAGAAGCGCCACCACGCGCCGGCGACGCCCCACGCGCGGCCGCTCGCGGACGCGCGCGTGCCGGAGGAGGTGCGGGAGCGGCTGCGGGCCGCCTACGAGGCGCTCGACCCCGTGGCGCTGCTGGCGGGGATCCGGGCGGCGCAGGCGCGCCTCGTCGGGATCGCGGACCGGCCCGTCGAGCCGACGTCGGCACCGGCCCTCGAGGAGTTCCTCTCCGGGCTGCGGACGGCTTGGCGCGAGGGGGAAGTGCGCCCGACGGCACGGCCGATGCCGAAGGCGGCGCGATGGTGGCGGACGCGGGCCAACCCGTTCGAGGGGGCCTGGCCGCAGCTCCGGGCCTGGTTCGAGGCGGAGCCGGACGGGACGGCGCGGGAATTGCTGGAGCGGCTGCATGCCCGATCGCCTGAGGACCCCGGCGAGGGGCAGCTGCGGACCCTGCAGCGGCGGCTGAAGGTCTGGCGCGCGGAAATGGTTCGGGAACTGGTGTTCGGTGCCGGGCGCGGCCCCTCGGGAGCAAAGCCGTGAGGCAACGGGGATGGCATGATGAGGCACGGGGAGCATCGGCGTGCGGCAACGGGCCCCGACTCGAGAGCAGCCCTGGATGAGGCAATACGAGAGCCGGCGTCGCTGACGAAGTCCGCCCGGAGGACGGAGGTGTCGAGCAGCACCCGCGGCGCCATGATGCCGTATTTGACATCAGGGCGTGGACCGGTCCGGGGGGCTCGCGATTCGAAACGCCGTTCGGCGGGTCGAGGACCGGCGGCTGGCCGGGCGGGCCACGACCCGCCATCCGCGCCGTCGCCCCGAAAGAGCCGTTCCCTCCTTGATCGTACCCGGGCGACAGGATGGCGCATGGCAACGGGCGCGGTTACGGTGCGGCGCCATGCTGGACGCGCCCTGGTCCCCCGCCGCGGCCGAGACCGCGCCGCCCTGCCGGACCTGCCGGCACGCCCGCCGGCATTGGCCGCTCCTGGTCAACAGCTTCGGCACCGACCGGCGCGGATCCTGGGAGCACGCCACCTGCGGCCACCCCTCCGCTGCTTATCGGCGGGACAAGGAACGGCGCGTCTCGTCCCTGGTCGCCGGTGCGCCGCCCGGGGGGCCGGAGGTCGAGCGCCTGCCGTGCTCCTGGAACCGTGGCGGCGGCGTCGTGGGGGAGGGCCGCTGCGGCGAGGCCGGCCGCTTCTGGGAGCCGGTGCCGTCGGGGCCGCGCGCCCGCTGGCGGGAGGCGGGGCCGTTCCTGCGCGCCGCGGCGCCCTGGCTGGTCCTGGCCGCCGGAACGGCGGCGATCGGGACGGCGGCGGGGGTGGTCCTCCTGCTGGAGGCGGCCGGGCGGCTCTAGCGCGGCGGCCGCTCCCACGGGGCTGGGTGGGCGGCCCGGCGAAGCACCGCGCCGACCTGCGTCGCCGCCCAGCGGCCGCCGCGCGCGGTGCGCACGCCGCGGGCGTTGAGCGCGGCGGCGATCCCGCGCAGGCTGGCGACGCCGCTCTCCCGCACCTGCCGGATGACGGGCGCCGTGTTCTCGGCGAAGCGCCGCGCCGCCTCCGCCGTGCGCGCGGCGCCGAGCGCCTGCGCCTCGGCGAGGTGGTGCGGTTGCCGAGCCGCGCGCCTTGCGCCTTGCGCACGGCGAGCGCCGCGCGGGCGCGCTCCGAGACCATGCGCCGCTCCTTCCCGGCGAGCGCGGTGCAGACGCAGGGTGCAGGCAGACAGTTTCTGAGCGAGCTGCGCGGTTCCGCGCTACCGGCTAACCAACTGCCCTCAGGGCCACGAAGAACCATGTGGCGGCGCACGATCCTGCCGTGCAACGCTCTCCTGCTCCTCGGGAACAGAGCGGGCGGGAGGAAGCACCATGGGATGGTTGGAAAAGGCCGGCAAAGCTGTTGAACGGGGCGTCCGGGACACCGGCAAGGCCGTGGAGAAGGCCGCCCAAGACACCGGTAAAGCCGTGGAGAAGGGCGTCCAGGACACGGGGAAGACGCTGGAGAAGGCCGCCCAAGACACCGGTAAAGCCGTGGAGAAGGGCGTCCAGGACACGGGGAAGACGCTGGAGAAGGCCGGGCAGGACGTCGGCTGGAACGTCGATAAGGGATTCCGGGACACCGTGGATGCGGGTAAGGCGGTCGGGCGCTACGTCGAGCGCACGCTAAAGGGCTACGGGGACACGCTCAGCGACGCCGAGCGCCGGATCCGCGAAGGCAAGGTTGTGGACGCGCTCTGGCACGCTGCCATCGATCCCGTGCGGCGGCAGGAGGAGAACTTGGCCCTTGCGGCCAAGGAGAGCGAACTCCTCCGCACCGTCGGCTCGGTCGCCGCGACGGCCTATGGCGGCCCCGGCGGCGCGGCAGCCTACGCGGCTTGGCTGACCTATCGGGAGACCGGCGACGCGGAAATGGCGTTGCGAGTTGGCATCATCGCTGGCGCGACGAGCGCGGGGATGGCGGCGGCGGGCACCCTCCCCGCCGACACGGCGGGCCAAGTTGCTGTGAAGGCGGCGACCACCGGCGCGGTGGGCGGGCTCGCCGTGGCGGCGGCCGGAGGCGACGAAGAGGCGATCAAGGAGGGCTTCCTGCGATCCGGCGGCATGGTCGTAGTCCAGGCGGGCTTCAAGGGGACGACCGGGCACGAGCTGGATCCCAAAGCATCCGAGGGCGAGCCCTTCTGCATGGCGACGTTCAGCGCGAAGTGCTCGCCGGACCTCTCCGTCTACGAGCGCGATGCGAGCGGCAACATCGTATTCGACGCTGAGGGCAATCCGAAAATAGACATGAGCAAGGTGGATCCCAAGGTGCCGCACGTCGGCACATGGGCAACCGCCGAGGACGGCTCGCCGCTGATCGGTGCCACCGAGACGAGCAAATCCATGGTGGCGATTTCCAAAGTGCCGGGGATGAACGCGATGGCAGTATTCCACGACCAATGGTGTATCAGCTGGGAGATCGACGGCCTCGCCAAGCAAGCTAGCATCGTCCCCGCCGTCGTCCTCACCTACAACGGCACAAACGCCCCCTATCTCGAGCATCTAAGGCAGACCGCCAAGGACGGCATAGCCAAGAGGGACGAGGGTTCTACGGCGGCACCCGCACCGACCGCCGACGCCTCCGCGGCACCCCCTGGCGCGGTTCCGCCTCCACAGCCGACGGTCTGACCCTGGTCGGCCCGGGCGTCAGGGGGACGGGTTACCGCCCCCTGCGGCTCCTCAGCGGCCACACTCTCCTGCACCGTAACCGGCGTCGCCGCGCCACCTTGCGGAACGGCAGCTGGTTGATGCCGTCTCGGCCTGACGCTGCGGACGGAGGCTGGTTTGGACGGCGAGGACGAGGTCGCGGGCGGTCGTGCGAGCGCTCGCGTGCCCGCACCCGAGCGCTCGCGGGGCGAGGTGCTGGAGCTAGTGGCCCGGCGGCCGCCGCGGCGGGAGTGGTCCGACGACCAGAAACGCATGATTGTGGTCGAGGCGATAGCGCCCGGCGTGCGGCCGGTGGACGTAATGCGCCGCTGGGGCATCAGCTCGGGGATGCTTTACGGCTGGCGCCGGCAAGTGATGGCGGGCGAGCTCGGCGCGGTGCCGAGGCCCGTCCCCGCCCTCGCGGAGGTGGCCATCGCCGAGACGCAGGCGACGGCGGTCACCGCGCCTGACCCGCCGCCCCCGGGGCGGCGGTCGCCCCTGAGGCAGGCGCAGCAGCGCGTCCATCCGCGCGCCCACCCGCACGGCGCACGCCGCGCCCTGGTCGAGATCGCGCTGCCTGGTGGGGCGGTAGTGCGCGTCGAGGAGGGCATCGACGGCGAGGCGCTGCGGCGCGTGCTGGCCGCCGTCGCGGCGGCCCTGCCGGCATGATCGGCCCGCCGCCGGGCACCACCTACGTTAAAGGGGCAGGACTTTAGCTCCTGGCGCATCAATCTGACCGGAGGGCGCCCGTTCACGTTGGATCGAGCGAGGCGGCGGACGCGTGCCCGGCTGTCCTGCTTCTTGATTGCGTCGGTTGTTCGTCTCGTCATCGCAGCGCGGCCCCTCTCCGCGACCGCCATCGCCCGGAGTGCCGGGCAGGCCGGCTTGTCCCGGTTCTCCTGGTTCGCCTTGCAAACCTCCCTGCACGTCGGCGTGGATGGTGAGACGCGAGGCGTCGCCTGCACGCACGACAATATCGCCCCCTTTGCCACCGTCTCCGGGCGGTCCTCCTGGCCCGCCGTTTCCGCCAGGTCCGGGCGAGCCACCCCAAGCGCCTCCACACGCGCAGTCGGTCGGCACGCTCCGGCCGAGCACGTCGATATGGTTCATCCGCCCCTGTCCGCCGCGCTGTCCCTGCCCGCCTTGTCCCCCCTGGCCACCAGTCCCACCGTTGCCGCCATTCATACCGACGTTGCGAATGATGGCGGTGCCACTGACAGTGCTGGGCGAGATGATCCTGACCGGAGTTGCATCTTTGCCCCGCTGTCCTGCCTGGCCAGCAATTCCGTCATCACCTTTATTTCCGCGGCCACCATTGGTGCAGCGAGCGGCCTCCGGGAGAGGGGGGCCGGCGTTTGCCACCGGTCGTGCGGGCGGTGGCGGCGGGGCGTCGGACGCCTTGAAGGACGTGATGGTCAGGCCTTCCAGATCCACTGGCCCCTCCGTTGCTTCGATCTGGAACGGAAAGCCGTTGGTTTCCACCACAGTGCCGGAGCGCACCAACACCGACGGCCCGCGCCAGGTCACTGGAGCAGATAACGAATAAGAGTTCGGCGAAATTACCAATGCGTTTTCTTGAAGCGTCCTCGTCGCTTCCGTCAGCCGCCAGCCGAAGAACGTCAACGACGCGATAAAGGCAAGGAACGCTATCAGGGCGATCGGTCCACCATGGCGACGAAACACCGCCATAATCACCAGGCTGGCGCAAAGGACGATGAGCGAGATGACACCGAGGGGTGATGCCGCGGCTGCCTTGATGATCTCCGGAAAGAGGCGGACGAAGGTCTCAAAGAATCCCATATCTGACATTCCCATCGGGCTCCTGTTTGGTCATCCGCTCGCGCGCGTGCCTCCCGCGCGCGTCAGCACCGCGCCGACCTGCGTCGCCGCCCAGCGGCCGCCGCGCGCGGTGCGCACGCCGCGGGCGTTGAGCGCGGCGGCGATCCCGCGCAGGCTGGCGACGCCGCTCTCCCGCACCTGCCGGATGACGGGCGCCGTGTTCTCGGCGAAGCGCCGCGCCGCCTCCGCCGTGCGCGCGGCGCCGAGCGCCTGCGCCTCGGCGAGGTTGGTGCGGTTGCCGAGCCGCGCGCCTTGCGCCTTGCGCACGGCGAGCGCCGCGCGGGTGCGCTCCGAGACCATGCGCCGCTCCTTCTCGGCGAGCGCGGCGTAGACGTGCAGCATGAAGGGGTCGACGTCGGTCCCGAGCTCGGCGACCAGGAACGGCACGCGCTGCGCCATCAGTCCGGCGACGAAGTGCACGTCGCGCGACAGGCGGTCGAGCTTGGCCACCAGCACCGGGCAGCGCAGCCGGCGCGCCGCGGCGAGCGCGGCCGCCAGTTGCGGCCGCCGGTCCAGCGCGTCGGAGCCCTTGCCCGTCTCCACCTCTGTGAACGCATCGGCCACCGCGAAGCCGTTCTGGGCGGCGAAGGCGGCGCAGCGCTCGGCTTGGGCCTCCAGTCCTAGGCCGGAGCGGCCCTGCCGCGCGGTGCTGACCCGGTGGTAGGCGACGATGGGCTTCATCGAGGCCCAGCTTCGTGCCTTTCTAGCCCTTGTAGCAAGAGGCCAAACGACCGTTTAGCATTCTTACAGGTAGGCGGTGATGGGTATCGCCAGCGCTACGTGTCGCTGCTGTGCCACCGGCCAGGCGGACGGTGGGCGCCCGCTCGCGGCTATTGCTCCGTGACAAACCGTGGCGCCGGCCGGGTGACGGAAACCACATTGCTCCAGACCGGGTCGGCGTTCGCGCGTACAAGCAACTGGAACGTCACAGGCTTTCAGTCCAAAGCTCAGGGGTGGCACGCTGACAAATCCGTTCTGAAAAGCGTTGACGATAACGTAGAAAATACAAAGGCGGGCAGGCGTGAAATCAGGAAAGGTGCGAGCTCACATAAACCGCCGGCGTTGCCTCTACACAGGAAAAGATTTCGAGGCAGTCTCGGCCAGCGCTGAAATAAACGCACCTGAGCACATCATCCCGCTTTCACTAGGAGGCCTCGACGGTTTCACCGTCGACTGCGTGCTGCCGAGCGCAAATCACAGAGCAGGCAACGAAATAGATGATGCGCTTGGCAGTACCCTCCCGTTCCTTTTTCTAAGGCAGACCTACAAGCTTAAGGGCCATGGCCGCGTCATCCCAACCATTCGGCTCGAAGGCGAGTTGATAGACATCGGCCGCAAGGTTTGGGTCGACATTGATGCAGATGGGCAGCTTTCTTGGGGTTTTCCTGCAGACACTAAGTCAAAGGGCCGTGCCATTGATTTGATCGGCAGTGAAGATCAGGTGCGTTCGCGGCTCAATTCGATTTTGAAGGAGATTGGCCCCAAAAACCTCAGCCTTGTCACGGGTTGGGGAGAGTTGAGGGACGCGGAAGATGTCGAGATCGCACTTGAACTCGCTGACAGAGAAAGAGGTAGCAAGTTCAAAGGGCGCTTCATCTTCGACACGCATAAATTCCACTCGGCTTTTGTCACCTTCGCTATCAAAGTCGGGCTTTGCACCGGATACAAGGTGCTCGGCCCTGAATGGGCATTCGGACCCGCCGGCATCAAGCTGCGCAGTGCCCTTTTCGCCGGCGGCGAGGCGCGGAGACGTCCTGGTATCCGTGGCAGAATTCTACCCAACATGCCGTCCGATCTTCGTGCTGTTCTCGGGCTCAAAACTGACCGCCACGTCATAGCGGTGCTGCCGTCCTACAAAGGGGTCGTCGCAGTTGTTTCGTTGTTTGGCGGTGTTCTCGGTCATGCGGCCATTGAGATCGGCGCTAAACAGCTTTCCTCTTTCTATTCCGCGAAATCTGGTCCCAAGCCAATCGAGTGCGTTTTCCAAATCGACTTGACCTCGACAGATGGTCGGCCGCGCTTAACAAAACTTCGTTTCTCCGACATAGAACGCGATCTCAAGGCGGTGTTCTCCCCCTCCGTATCTGACGGCTTTTTCTAGCAATCAGCCGCTGACTTCATCGGCGGGCGCGGCTCGGCTGCCGCCTTGCCCATGCTGATCGGGGTGACATTGGGTTCGCCGTCCAGCCGGCCGCACCGACCGGCAACACATGTCGGCTGACCCGTGCCCCACGCGCCCCATCAGTAGGGGGCCTGCCGTCCGATCCACACGCGAGCGTGCCCCCCGTGCTCGCTCCGGCCAATCCCGCTCGCCGTGCTCGCCCTGCGGGCTACGCGCGGCTCCGCGTGGCTCGCGCGGCCGGCCTGCGGCCGGGGGTTCGGCCTCCGCTGCGCGCGGCGGCCGTGCCGGGGGCATGGTCGGGGCGGAGGAATGGCCGCCTTGTCCTGATCGAACAGGGGAATAGGGGTTCTTGCTTCAGCTCCGATCCAGGGTCCTGCCGATGGCGCCTGCGCCCTGAGGGCCACGCAATCACGCTACCCGCCCACCGAACCGTCATCGACGGCCGCATTCTGAAGCTGGTCCGCTGCAACGGCCACCTCGAGGCTGATCGCGCTGGCGGTCGTCGGCGGCTCGTCCAATTCGCCCTGATCGCCGACCTGCCCCGCAGACGGTGGTCCACTGACCGGAGCGAGGCGGCGGAGGACCTGTGCCGCGCTCTCGATCCGCCCAAGGCTTGAACGGAGGTGCTCGCGGCAGACGTCCAACGTCTCTTTCCGCTTCGCGGCGACCGCTTCGTCTACCAGCGCCCTGACCTCCTCGTCGGTCTTGCCGCCAGCCCTCGCCGACATGGTGATCATGTCGACCTCGCGCTTGAACTCGGGGGTCTTCTGAGCCGTGCTGACTGCCGCGTCGAAGTAGCGCGTCCGGAGCTTCTCGATTGCGTCGAGGACCGCAGGCAGGGCGGTGCGGAAGCGGGCGGCGTGCGCCGAGTTCTCCGGGTCACCGAGCACCGCCGTCACAGCTGCCGAGGCCATGCGCGAATGCACGATCTCCAGGACGACGTAGCGGAAGAACTCCCACTGCTTCTCGTTCAGCTCCCGGACGTTGCCGGCGGCCAGTAGCCCTCGAAAGCCGGACTGGGCCGCCTCGAAGGCCCTCGCGCGAGGCTCGGCCACGTAGCCGCTCATCGTCCGATGGCGAGCGCCCGCGACGGCGAAGAACGCGTTGAGCCCGGCCAAGTAAAGGGCCGACGCGAACTCCGTCGCCGCGAGCCTCTCGTCGTAGCTGGCCGCGTCGGGGAGGAGCAGCTCCGCGTGGCTGAGTACGGCCATGAGATAGCCGAGCTGGAAGGCCTGCGTTGACAGCGCGTCGAAGATGGCTTTGCCGCGCGCGCGCACCTCCCTCACGTCCGCCTCGACCGCCGCCTTGTCGCGGCTCAGGAAGTTCTGTTCGTCGATGTTGAACAGGATGAACGAACGGGACGTCTTCACCCAGGTCTCGCGCTCCTGGAGCGCGCGGGTGACGGATTCGGAGTAGGTGAGCTGGTTCATAAGGTGCGGCGGCACAGGTTGTGCCTGGGTGCGGAGCTCATCGATCTTCTCGCGGAGGCGAGCGACGTGCTCCTCGAACACCGACCGGTTGCCTGCCCCGTCGAAGAGCAGGGACCGGCACTTTGCCTGCACCGGGTCCGCCATGGCCGTGGGGTCGCTCAGCGCCTCAAGGAGTTGTCGCGCAGCCTGGTTGTGCGCCGCGTAGGGCCTCAGGCGGTCGAACAGGGGCAGCATTATGCGGTCGGTCAGATCGCCGATCCTGTCCGCGATGAGCGACACGTCTTCGGGCCTGTGCGTCTTGGCTGAGCGCCGACTGATGGATTGCAAGGCGACCCCGCCTACGCCCGTCAAGATCTCGGCGGGTCGGGTGGGGTTCCTGACGTTCCGGCCGTCCGTGATGTCGGCGGATCTGGTCAGACTGAAAGCCGCAGGCAAACCGAAACCCGCGGCGGCGTGCATCTTGTGGAGCGCGACCGCGCTGCAAAACTCCAGTTGGCCGGCCACGACCTGGCCGCCGTTGTCGGCTTCCGAATCCCCGAACGCGAAGGAATAGATGCGCGCCACGTCTGGCGCGCTTTCTTTCCGGTCCTTGAAGCGGGTGAGGGTCCGCCGCATCATGAACGCGGCGAAGTCCTCGTCGTCGAGCAGCAGCTCACGGGACTTGCTGACCTGCTTGGCCTGCCGGTTCACGACGATGAAGATCTCGCGGCAAACCGACACGAGATCGATCCCGCGGTCCTTGAACTCCGGGCGCCCGTCGTGCAGGTCCGGGAAGAAGATAATGCAGACCGGCAGCTCGATGTGCGCCACCGCCGACGGGTCCACCTGGATGTGGCTGTAGTACGGGGCGAACGGGTCCGCGCCCCAGCTCTTGTTGATCTGGCGGTGAAGCGCGAGCATCGCCATCGCGCGGTGCTGCCCGTCCACGATCACGATGGCTGAACGCTGAGGGTTGTAGCGAAGCACGCCCAGCGGGCTCACAACACCCTCGATCACCGCCCTCTCGAACTCGAAGAGGTCGCCGAAGCTGAGGCGCTCTCCTTCCGTGTGCGGGGTTGGGTAGCGCGGGGCTATGCCGCTCGGCCCTTCGCGTTTCGGGACGAGCACGGCGAGGACCGGGGGGAAGAAGCGCGCGTGCTGGCCGGTTTCGCCCAGCAGGTACGGGATGAGATCGTGCGCGACCCGGCTGTCGTCGAGGTCGCGCTGGATCAACTCGTCGAAAGAGAGCTCCTCCAGTCGGAAGACCTCGCGCCAAGGAGCCATCTGCGAAGCGAGCTGATTCTCCCAGTGCCCCTGCTGACCGGGACGTATCTTCGTCAAGAGGTATTGGGCTCGGACTTGGGAGCCGCCGGAGCCGATCGAGAACTCCCCGTAGCTTCCGAACGCGTGCAACTTCTGGACGGCAAAGTTGAAGCTCATGATCAGCGTCTCCCGCAGATTGGATCCGAGAGCAGCTGGAGCAGACGCTCCAGCGCTCGGCGCGTCGAGGTGTCCGAGGTGCCCGAATCGGGGCCGATCGCCGAAGGCATGTCCTCCGTGACGAGCACGGAAACCATCAGGTCCTTCGGGGAGACACCGCGCACCCGTGCTTCGAGGGCGAACGAATGCGGGAGGTCGAGCCGGTCCATGGCTTCCTGCACAGTCGCAAGCTCGCTCGCCGCGAGAAAGCGGCTCACGCGCGACGTGTCCTCCCAATACTCAGCCAGAGACAGGTAGTGCTGGTTGTAGACGCGTTCATACAGGTTTTTGGCGATGCCGATGTACACGGGCCGGCAGAAATGGGCGAACTGCGCGGACCTGAAAAACCAGTTGAGGAACGGCTCCGCCTCTTCGAACGCCTGAACGATGGCGTCGCCGACGGCCTGACGGTCGGCGCCGAGGAGCGTCTCGCCGACCACCTCGCCCACGACGCGCACCCCGTAGCGCTGTTGAATTTCGGTGCTGATCCTCGCCTGCCCGCCGAGGAATCGGGCGAGCGTCGCCGGCGTGGTTTCGCGCTGCACCGCGGTGGGCCGGTAGTACCACGCATAAAGGCCGGGCTGCTCCGGAACGTGGGCGATCCGGCTGCCCTGAAACTCTAGGTACCGCGCTGCATCGCTGTTCACTTGTGGCAGACCAGACAAGCCTTGGACGGGCTGTCTATGTCATCGAGTTCGAAGGCGCCGGTCTTCAGCCCGAGAGGGTTCAGCGTCGCACGTTGGCGCGCCCGGGCGACGCGTCGCGCGTGCTCCTCCCGGATTTTATGGACCCGCTCGGGCCGGGCGAGCTCGCCCAGGGCCTCGCCTTGGCTCCAGGTGAACGGCGAGCCGTGTTCGAGGGCGTCCTTCTCGTAGGACTTGGCCTCCTCGAACGCTTCCGGATGCCGCTCGAGCAGGTTCGCCCACTCCACCTTTTGCTGGAAGAAGCAGAAGGTGCAGCCCGAGCGCGAGCGCCACGCGTAGTACGCCGGCAAGCCCACGCCGGCGTTCTCCAGGATCTCCGTCACGCCCGCCCGGTCGATGCCCGCCTCGCGGAACGGGAGCCTGATCGTGAGGTTCGGGTGCGTCGAGACGTGGCCCTCCCGCCACTCCTCGTCGGCCCGTATGGCCACGTGGCTCGTGACCTTCGCGCCCGCGGCGAGCGACGGTTCTATCCACTGCTCGAACGGCCTGATCTTGAGCTGGCGCGTGCACCAGCGCGTCTTCGGCGAAGGCAAGAAATGCCGGTACTGGCGCAGCCAGTAGTCGAAGTCCCGATCAGGGTTGAGCCGCACGATCGGTTTGCCGAGCAGGCCTTCGAGCTTGCCGAGGTACTCGTAAACCTCCGGAAGCTCCTTGCCGGTGTCCGTGAAGAAGTACTCGATGTCGAGCTCGGGGTGGCGTTGCGACATCCAGACCGCGAGCGCCGCAGAGTCCTTGCCGCCCGACAGCCCGAGCACGTGCCTTTCCATCCCGGCGCTCATCGTGCCTTCCTCTGGGCCTGCGCTGTGCCGGTTCGCGGCGACGCGACGCGCGCGGCGAGCGCGCGGACGAGCGCCGCGATTTGCACTTCGGCCGTGGCTCCGTTGCGCGCGATGAGCTCCTCCAAGCCCGCGAGCAGCGCGGCGGCCTGCGTCTTGGCGGTCCGCGAGAGCCGAACTTCGGCGACCACCGGCGCCGGAGTGTTGGGTGAGGAGCTTACGACGGCGATCGCCTCCGCCGTGGCCCCCTTGCCTTTGATGTGTGCCAGGGCTTCCGCCTTCAGGAAGCTCTGCGCCAGCTCGGCGAGCCCCAGCATGGCGGCGTCCACGTCGCGGTCGGTCCAGTCGCGGGCCGGCTTGTGCGCGGCCAATGCTGCGATCCTCTCCGTCTGCTCCGGCGAGCCGTCGTAGCCCTCCAGGTGGACAGCAAGGGCGTCCAGCCGGAGGTCGCCGGTCACGCCGCGGACGACGCGCGCGCGCTCGCGCAGGGCTTGCAGGCCGCCCTCGGCGCCGATCCGGAATTCGCGCGCGATGGTCCCCGCCACCTCGGCCAGCAGGCCTGGATAGGCGTCGCCCAGCGCGCGCAACTCGGCCGCGAGCACGGAGGCGAGGCCGCGCGCCTCCTCCGGGCTGCCGAGGGTGCCGCCGAGGATCGCGGGCACCTCGTCGAGCAGCAGCGCGAGCGGATCGCGCGCGCCCCTGACCGCGACACGCAGCCGCTGCGCCCGCGGCCCCACGCGCGCCGTGCGCGCCGTCCACGGAGGCAAGCCCGCCACGAAGGCGTAGACGGCGCGGGCGACGTCCAGCGGCCGGGGCGCGCGGCCGCCGTTGTCGGCCGGCACCATAACACCCGCAGCGGCCAGCGCCGCGGCCACGGAGGCCAGCCAAGCGTTGCGCGCGCCGCCGTCCTCGCTCCAGCGCAGGCCGACGGCGCCCGGCTCTTGCAGCATGCGGTCCACGAGGAACGTGGTCATGGCGGGCGCGAAGGTCCCGTCGAGCGAGACCGCGATGCGGTCTCGCCGCGACAGCAGGTAGGCGACCGCCAGCACCGGGAGCAGCCCCGCACGGACGCCAAAGGGCGGGGCCGCCCACAGCCCGTACAGCGAAGCCGCGGACGTCTTGGTGTCGGCCGGCGAGCGCAGCAGCGCGTCGGCGGCGTCCCACAACGGGCGGAGGCGGGCGGGATCGTCCTCGCCGGGCTCCACCATGGCCCATTGGGCCGCGCCGTCGCCAACCGGGCGGTGCAGCTTGGTGCGCTCGAGCAGCGCGACGTGGAGCCCCCGCTCAGGGGGGAAGCCCGGGAGGCCGAGGGCGGGCCGCTCGGAGCGCTCCACCATCGCGTACAGCAGGGAACGCCGCGCCGCCACCGCGTTGCCCGAAGGCTCGGCGCGGTTCAGGAGGTCGCTGCGCAGCTTGGGCGCCTCGGGGTAGGTCAGTTCGGCCAGCCGCGAAGCGGCGGCGGTCAGCGCGGAGGGGGAGCCGTCCGGGAGCTCCGTCGGGGAACCGGCCCCGGGTACGGCCGCCAACCAATCCGCGCTCGCCATCGCGTCGCGCAGCACCGCCTCCAGCTCCGCCGCGGCGGCCTCGTGGCGCGCCGCCACCTCGCGCCTGGCGGCCGCGTCGCCTTGCAATTCGGGTGTGTCGCGGCGCACCGCCTCCAGGGCGAGCAGCTCCTCGGCCGCCTCGCGCACGCGGAAACCGTCGCGCGCCAAACCGACGGCGACCGGGGCCGCGGCCGCCTGCGACGCCGCGGCGCGCCAAGCCTTGCGCGCCCCGCGTTCGTCCTCGCCCGCTAGCGGCAAGGCGAGCAGGAAGGAGCCCGCCGCCCCGTCCGTCCGCGGCCCGGCGGCCGACACCCGCGCCGCGGCGCCGGAGAGCGCGACGACCTCGACCGGGAACCAGCGCAGCGCGCCGGTCTCGTCGTGGTGGCGCTTGGCCACCAAGGGCGGCAAGGCGGCGAGGCCGTTAAGCCGGGCCACGTCCACGCCGGCGAGCCGGGCGCGGGCGGCGGCGGCGAGCCCGCCCACGTCGAGGTCGGAACCGGCGAAGAGGGCGTAGGCGTCGAGGTGGCGTCGGTGGACCAGCACCGACCACGAGACCAGGTCGGCGAGCGCCGCGTCGAGGCGCTCGACCGCCCTGTCGGGCAGGGACGCCGCGAGCACGGCGCGGGTGGCGCGACACCCGGCCGTCTCGCGCAGCAGGTCGAGCAGCGCGACGGTCTTGAGGACCGCCTCGTGCTCCGGGCCGCCCCCGCGGGCGGCGCAGCGGTCGAGCGCGTCGAGGCCGAGCGCGAAGCGCGGCCCCTCCGCCGCGCCGAGCGCGGCCACGCCCCGGTTGGCCGCGAGGTAGTCCCAGAGGTCGGCCGCGAGGTAGCCCCGGGCCGCGTCCTCCGGGAGCGCCGACAGCGCGTCGCGGAACCCCTTCGGCTCGGCCGAGGTCAGGAAGGCGAACAGGCTGCGCTGCGCCTGGCCGAGCCCCCGCCGCGCCAGCGCGGAGAGGCACACCGCCGCGAGCGGCTCGAGCGGCCAGCAGCCGTGCAGGCGCACGGAGAGCGCGGCCGCCGCCTCGGGGCGGGCGCGGCAGACCTCCGCGGCGACCGCCGAGGCGCGCCCTTCGTTGGCGGCCGCGCGCCGGTCGGACACCACCGCGCGGGCGAGGATGTCGATCTGCTCTTCGAGGCCGATCGAGAGCGGCAGGTCGGCGAAGCGCCCCTGGACCTTGGCCCACTCGCGCCGCGCCGCGGCCCCGAGCCGCCCGCCGTAGTCCTCGAAGGCGCTGTGCAGCAGCCCGACGACGATCAAGCGCCCGCCCGAGCGCGCGGCCGCCTCGGCGATCTCCTGGAAGACCTGGACGTCCCCCTCCCCCGCTGCCGCGGCTTCCAGCAGCTTGCCCATCTCGTCGACGATCAGCAGCACGCCGTCGGCTCCCGTCGCGGCGGCGGCCTCTCTCAAACGTTTGGCGAGCGGGACCTGCGGCCTTCGGCGGGGACGGACCGTTTCGGCGCGCGCCGCCGCGTCCAGGGCCGCGCTGATGGCGGCGGCGGGGTCCGCCCGGTGCCCGGCGACGGCGACCACATCGTAGCCGCCGCGCAAATTGAGCGCCGACGACACCTCGTCGGCGAGGTCCGCGCCCAGAACGCCCCGGGCGGCCGCCCGCACCGCAGGGTCGCGGCCCAAGAGGCAGCCGAGCGCGACCGCGAGCGACGACTTGCCGGCCCCGTAGGTGCCCGTGACGGTGAAGGCGCGCTGGTCCGCGCCCGCGTACTGCCGCGCCAGGCCCCGCAGGATGGCCGCGACCGAGGCCGAGCAGACGAAGCCCTCCAGCGCCGCTCCCGCGAGCAGGTCGGTCTCGACCCGGATGGAACGGGCGAAGCGCGGCGCGACGCGCACCGCCTCGGCGAGCGCCCGGCTCATGCCGCTGCCCTTCCGCCGGCGCCGTGCAGCTCGCGGCGGTACAGCGCTCTCAGGGGCGCGAGCGTGTCCACCGCCGACGGCTCGGCGCAGGCGAGCTGCCTGAGCCCGCCCGCCTCCGAAAAGCGGACGGCGCCGCCCGTGAGCGCCGGCAAGCGCGAGAGGCTCCCGGCGAGGCTCGCCTCGTCGAGCTGGAACACGCGCCCGGGGCCGCCGGGCTCGTGGGCGAGCGCTTCCAGCGGCACCGTCCGCGCGTCCGGGCGGACTCGGTTCCAGAAACCCATCGCCGCGTGGAGCACCGCTTCGTCGGGCAGCGTGCGCTTGGGGCCGCGCCGGAAGGCGTAGCCGTCGCGGCCGCCGGTCGCGGCCAGCAGGCCGAGGTCCGCGAAGGGGCACTCGACGTGCTCCTCCCGGGCGCCGCCGGGGGGCACGCGGGGGGCGTAGCAGCGCAGGAGGCACTCGACGTCTCGCTGCAGCGTCTTGGCGGCCACGCGCTCGCCCAGGCCTGCCTCCCCAAGGGAGCGGGCGAGCGCGGCGCGGAGCCGGTCGCGGTCGAAGTCGGGCTCGTGGAACTCGCTGAACAGCCAGTACCAAGCGGTCGCGCGGCCCGGGAACGCGGCCACGTGCCAGTGGAACAGCCAGATGGTGGCGGGGTGTTCCGAGTAGACATCCCCTCGCGGTGAATAAACCGCCTCGCCGAAGCCGGTCAGACGGTAGCGTCCTGACTTGTCCGGGGCCTCGACGGCCTCTTGAAGGACACCGCAGGCGAGCGACCAATGCCTAATCGAACCGACCATGTTCTTGCCGACGCCGAAAGCGGCGATGGCATCTTCGGATTGGAACGGCCTCGCTTCGGGGTCGGCCCTGACCGCGTCTACGGCGCGCTTGAGCCATCCGTGCCGCAACGGAAAGGTTTCATGGCCCGCGAATTGCGGCCTGAAGCCTTCGGCGTCGAGCAAGCTCTGCGGCATGCGCCCCTCCCTGGACGAATCGTCCAGCTACATTGTAAGACATTGGCGGAACGGATGATAGCGACTGGTGGATGTCACCAGTTCGGAACTGAGGGCGACAGAATGGGTGTGGTACCGCCCGGGGATGGCCCGGGGCGCGCCATCTACCTCGACCACCACGGCTCGACGCCGACCGATCCGCGCGTGGTCGCTGCTATGTTGCCTTACTTCGTCGAGGGATACGCCAATCCCCACGCGGCCGAGCACGCGGCCGGGTGGAGCGCGGCCGGGGCGGTCGAGGCGGCACGCGCTTTGATAGCCGCCCTCGTCGGCGCCGAACCCGAAGAGATCTTTTTCACATCCGGCGCCACCGAGGCGAACAACCTCGCCGTCCTCGGGGCGGCGCGCGCAGCAGGGTCGGGCAGGCGGCGCGTGCTCGTCGGCGCGACCGAGCACAGCGCCGTCCTCGGCCCGGCATTCGCCCTCGCCGACGAGGGCTTCACGGTCGAGCGCCTGCCCGTGGATGGCGCCGGCCGCCTCGACCTCGGCGCCGTCCGCGCCCGGCTCGGCCCCGACGTGGCGCTCGTCTCCGCGATGCTCGCCAACAACGAGGTCGGCACGATCGGGCCCGTGGCGGAGGTCGCGGCCTTGGCAGCGGAGCAAGGGGCCTTGGTCCACACCGACGCCGCGCAGGCGCCGTGCGCGGTCCCGATCGACGTCGATGCGCTCGGCGTGGACCTGCTCAGCCTTTCCGCCCACAAGGCGTGCGGGCCCAAGGGCGTCGGGGCGCTCTTCGTGCGCCGCGGGACGCGCCTCCGCCCCCTCGCGCACGGCGGGGGGCAGGAGGGAGGCCTGCGGCCGGGAACGGTGCCCACGCCGCTCGCCGTGGGCTTCGGCGAGGCCTGCCGCATCCTCTCGGCTGAGGGATCGCAAGAGCGCGCCCGCGTCGCAGCGCTGCGCGACCGGCTGCAAGAGCGGCTGCTCGCGGCCGTACCCGGAGCGAGGGTGCTCGGCGCCCCCGGGGCACGGCACCCCGGCAACCTGTCCGTGCTCTTCCCCGGCTGCGACGCGGACGCGCTCGTGGGCTCTCTGCAGCCCGGGCTCGCGGTGGCGACGGGGGCGGCCTGCTCGAGTGGCACGCCCTCGCCCTCGCACGTGCTGCTCGCGATGGGGTTGTCGGTCGGCGAGGCGAACTCCGTGGTCCGTTTCGGGATCGGGCGCGGGAACACGGAGGGCGAGGTGGAGCACGCCGCTCGCGTGGTCGGGCGCGCCTGCCGCGTGCTCCGCGGGGTCGGGTGAGAACGATGCAGCCTTTGCCGCCCATAGACCCCGCCGAGGTCTACAAGCAGCAGTACGCGCACTTCGGGCGCTTGAACGAAACCTTGTACAAGATGCCGACGGTTTTCGCGGCCATCATCGGCGGGCTTTGGTACTTCGCGGCCGGCTACCTGGAAAAGGACCGGTTGGTCGCAGGCGTGGTCTTTGCTTTTTCCGCCGCCGTCAGCGCCACATGCGCCGTCGCCGTCCACAGGTTTCGGCTCGCCCTCAACGGCTACCTGGACAACATCAACGCTTTGGACGGCCCCTTGAGGGTGACGCTCAGGGACGAGCATTCCTGGCTGCCTTCGACCGTGCGGGCGATGATGTGGCTCATGTGCCTCGCCGTCGTCCTGTCGCTGACCGGTGCGCTGTATGCCGCCGCGGGCCCGAGGCCCAAACCGGTGTCGCGCGTCGAAGCTGTGCTCCGACCCGATCGCGGCGCAGGCGCGCACTTTACGGGCCGGCACATGTTGCCGGCGGTGGCTTCGCGTTCTCTGGCGCCGGGATGCTTTCAGAGTCCTATGACCTAAGGTTCGGGGTTGGAGGCGCCTCGATGGAATCTCGCATGGGGGAGCGCCGTCTCGGCGATCCCGAGACGCCCCACGGGCGGCACGCCGCGGCGGTGCGGCTGCTCATAGGCGGGAAGCGCGTCGGGGACGCGGTTTACCTGCACACCTCGCTCCTCGCCGACCAAGCGCCCCTGGTTCGCGGGTTCGTCTCCGAGGCCGCCGTGCTAGCCGGGCCCGCCGCGGCAGCGTTCAGCGTGGCACGCTTCGCCCTCAGGCGTCCGGAGGTCGCGCTTTTGGACTATTCGGACTTCTTCAGGGCCGCCTTCCCGTCGCTCCGCGCGTCCTGGCTCGTCGACTTCGATGCGGGCCGTGTGACCGCCAGCGACTTCTCCGCCCGGGAGAACCCGCCCATCCTGCACCGGAAGGAGCTGCTCCTGCCCGAGGGCCACCCGGACCGCGGCCGCTTCGCGCGGCTCACGGCGGCGCTCAAGGACCGCGGGGCGTTCGAGCACCCTCCTCACCTGATCGGCCAGCGCCTGCAATGGGAGTGGGTCCTCGCCTCGCTCGGCCTCCGCGTCGAGGACCACGAGGTCGTGCCTGCCGCCGGCGAGGCCCCAGGCGACGGACACGCACCGGCGGTGGTGGTGGCGCGCCACCGCACGGCCATTTCGCGCAGCCGCCTCTCCGTCCCGATGCAGGCCCTGGCGCGATGGGGGTTCTTGGACGGCGCGCCGAAGGTCCTGGACTACGGCTGCGGGCGCGGGGACGACGTCCGCGTCCTCAAGGCGGCCGGTCTCGACGCGGGCGGCTGGGACCCGCACTTCGCGCCCGACGCCCCGCTCGAGGCCGCGGACGTCGTCAACCTCGGCTTCGTGCTCAACGTCATCGAGGACCCGGCCGAGCGGGCCGACGCCCTCCGCCGCGCCTACGGGCTGGCGAAGCAGGTGCTCTCGGTGGCGGTCATGCTGACGGGCAAAGGGAGCGGCCCGGGCCACGCCGACGGGGTCCTGACCAGCCGCGGCACCTTCCAGCGGTACTTCGGCCAGGCGGAGCTGCGCGGCTACGTCGCAGAGGTGCTGGGCCGGGAGCCCGTCACGGCGGGGCCCGGCATCGTGTTCGTGTTCCGCGCCGACGAAGAGGAGCAGGCATTCCTGGCACGCCGGCAGCGCAGCGCCCCGTCGCCTGTGGACCGGTTCGAGGCGCTGTCGACGCCGCGGGCGCCCTCCGCGCGGCACTCGGTGCGCCCGTCCGCCTACGAGCGGCACCGGGACCTCCTGGACGCCTTCTGGGGGACGGCGCTCGAGCTGGGCCGCGTCCCGGAGGCGGCCGAGTTCGGGCGGGCCGACGAGCTGCCCTCGGCCGTCGGCTCCGCCCGCAGGGCGTTCGCGGCGCTGCCCTTCGCCGGCAAAGAGGTGGAGCTCGCGCACGCCGCCGCGCGGCGCACGGAGGACCTGCTCGTCTATCTCGCGCTCAACGTCTTCGAGCGCAGGCGCTCCCTGCAGGCCCTGCCCGCCGCCGTCCAGCGCGACATCAAGGCCTTCTTCGGGAGCCACAAGGCGGCGCTGGAGCGGGCCCGCGGGGCGCTGTTCGACGCGGGCGACCGCCGGCGCGCCGCCGCGGCCGCCGCGACGGCCGCCGCGCGCGGCGCCGGCGTCTTGGACGCCGCCGACGGCGACTACACCTTCCACGCCTCCCTGCTGGACCAGCAGCCCGCGCCCTTGCGCATTATCCTCGGCTGCGCCGAACGCCTCGAGCCCCTCCCCGCGGACGCGGACCTCGTGAAGGTGCACGGGTCGGGGGACCGCGTGAGCCACCTGCGCTTCGACGGCTTCGGGGAGCGGGCGCTGCCGGTGCTCGCGCAGCGCACGGTGGTCGATCTCCGCCGGCAGCGCGTCGCGGAGGTCCCTGTCGAGACCCCGGAGGGCCGGCGGGTCCTGCTCGGCAAGGCGAGGTTCATGCCTTCGGGCATGCCCGGACGGGAGCGCCAGGAGCGGTTCGACGACGACCTACGGCGGAGGGGCGTGCTGGTGCAGGAGGGCCTCGGCCCCGGCCTGCGCGCCTTCGCCCGCCGCCTCGCGGCGGCCGGCGTGAAGCTCCAAGCCGGCGGGGCGGCGGCGAGCGCCACAGGGCTCGCTTCACCCGCGGCCGAAGCCAACCCGTGACCGAGGAGCAGCTCGACCGACCCTGCGGTCGCCACCTGACCTTCCGCGACCTGGTCGAGGCCGGCGAGACGTGGCGGCGGGTCCGGGTGGCCAATCTCCCGGCGCAGGCCGATACCGTGGCGGCCCTCCGACGCCTGGCCGAGGAGATCCTGGACCCGGTCATCGCCAGGTTCGGGCCGCTGGAGGTGACCTACGGCTTCGCGTCTCCCGCCCTCGCGCGGCACGTGCCCGGCCGCATAGACCCGGCGCGCGACCAGCACGCCGGGCACGAGCTGAAGCCGGACGGGAGCCCCGTCTGCGCCCGCCTCGGCCAGGCCGCGGACTTCAGAGTCGGAGCAGTCTGCTCCGGGCGGATCGCCGCCTGGATCGCGGGCCGGCTGCCGTTCGACCGCTTGTACTTCTACGGCGCCGACCGCCCCTTGCACGTCAGCGTCGGCCCCGCCGAGGCCCGGGCCGTGGTCACCATGCTCCCGGGGCCGAGCGGCAGGCGCGTGCCCCGGACGAGGCCCGCCGGCTGGCTACTCGAGCGGTTCGGGGCACCCTGAACCGGTCCGCGGGAACGGCCGGTCGTTTTGATGCGGCTCTTTGGAGATCGCCATGAGGTTTTTCGAGGCGCGTTCCATCCTCGATGAGGAGTGCATGAAAGCGGAGGGCAAGCCCGCATCGACCAACAAGATCCCGTCGAAAAAGCCGGAAGAAGCAGCGGCGCATGAAGGCTGGTGGCTCATGAAGGCTGGTGGCTCATGAAGCTCGGGTCTGTTCCGCCCGCTGGCAGCCCACGCACCAAGGCCTATTTGAGGGCTTACGTCCGCATAGCCGGCGCACGACCGATCTTCGCGAAAGGCATACCCTTGGAGGACGGTTACCTCCTGCTGGACCGCGGCGTCATGAAGGCGCTGTTGCTCGCGGGGCATGTGGCGTTCATGGCGGTCGCTGAAGTTGCCCCCTAACGGACCGGGCACGGTCTCCAACTCCCGCAAGGGTTAGGAGCATGACCGTGCGTATGACTGACACTCCCGAGAAGGTGGAGGTCATCACCTCCGTGCAGAGGCGGCGGCGCTGGAGCGCGGCCGAGAAGATGCGGATGGTGGAGGAGAGCCAGGAGCCCGGCGCCTCCGTCAGCCTGGTGTCCCGCCGCCACGGGGTGAACCCGAACCAGCTCTTCACCTGGCGGAGGCTCGCCGCCCACGGCGCCCTCACGGCCGCGGCGGCGGGCGAGGAAGTGGTGCCCGCCTCGGACCACCGCGCCCTGCAGGAGCAGGTGCGCGAGTTGCACCGCCTGCTCGGGAAGAAGACGCTCGAGGCCGAGATCCTGCGCGAGGCGCTGCAGCACGCCGATCCCAAAAAAAGGTTGCTGCTGCGCGGGCCGCTGCCGCCTCGGGGCGGTTCGCGGTGAAGGCGGTCGCCGAGGCGACCGGCGTCGCCCGCTCGACCCTGCAGGCCAAGCCCTCCGTCCCTCGGCGCCGGGGCCGTCCGCCCCTGCCCGAGGGCGAACTCCTGGGCGAGATCCGGGCCGTCGTCGCCGAGCTGCCGACCTACGGCTACCGCCGGGTGCACGCCGTCCTGCGCCGCCGGGCCGAGGAGGAGGGCCGACCACCTCCCAACCACAAGCGCGTCTGGCGCGTGATGAAGGCCCACGGGCTCCTCCTCGCCCGGCACGCGGGTGGCGGCGCGGAGCGGCGCCACGACGGGCGCGTCGCCGTCCCCGAGCGCAACACCCGCTGGTGCTCGGACGGCTTCGAGATCGGCTGCGGCGGCGGCGAGCGGGTCCGCGTCGCCTTCGCCCTCGACTGCTGCGACCGCGAGGCGATGAGCTTCGTCGGCACCACGGGCGGCATCTCCGGCGAGGACGTGCGCGACCTGATGGTCGCCGCCGTCGAGCTCCGCTTCGGCCGGGTGAACCGCCTGCCGCGGCCCATCGAGTGGCTCAGCGACAACGGCAGCCCCTACGTCGCGCGCGAGACCAGGGGTTTTGCGCGGGACATCGGCCTCTTACCGCGGACCACGCCGTTCGAGAGTCCGCAGAGCAACGGCATGGCCGAGGCGTTCGTCCGCACCTTCAAGCGCGACTACGTCGGCCCCTCCGGGTGCCCGGACGCGGAGACCGTCCTGCGCTCACTGCCCGCCTGGTTCGACCACTACAACGAGGTCCACCCCCATCGTGCGCTGCGCTACAGATCGCCCAGACAGTTCATCCGTGCCAACCTGAAACCCTGACCTGCCCGACCTTTCGGGGGCAACAACAGTCGCGGCGCCGCACTTCGAACGGACGGAGAGCGGGCGCCGTCTCCTCGAAGGAGACTGACGGGTGCCGCCTCCCTCTTCTGTTTCGCTGTGCCGCTCGGTGTGGTCCTTCCCGACCGCTCCTCGCCATGCAGCGACCGGCGAGGCTCAGGCGTCGCCGGCTTTGTCTTGCCCGTCGAGCATCCGCTTCACCGCGACGATGCGCGCGTCGCAGTGGTCGGCGAGCTCCTTGGCCCGTTTCACCAAGGGCTCGATCTCGTCCACGTCCGGCACCTTCGCCGCGTTCGGCTTCAGCCGGTCGGCGATGGCCTGCAGCTCCGCGTAGGCCTCGGCGAACTTGGGCGGGATCGGGGCCTGCGGAGGCTGGATGGCGGCACCGGCGGTCTCGGACATGCTGGAGCTCCTATTCGCCCGCGGAGACCGGGCGCAGGGTGGTTGTGCCGTCGGCCAGCTCGGCGCGGACCTCCGTCTCGGCGCGCAGCGCCCCGGTGGTGGTGAGCGGCCGCCCGCCGGTGTCGCGCAAGATCGTGTAGCCCGAGGCGAGCAGCCGGCGCGGGTCGAGCGCCGCCGCGGCGTCGCGGGCCGCCGAAACCTCCTGTCCCGCCGCCCGCACCCTCGCTTCCGCGCCGTCCTGCACCGCCAGGCGCAGGCCGGCGACCCCGGCCTCGGCGGCGCCGACCCGCAGGCCGGGCGCGGCCGCGACGGCATCACGGGCGACGGCGAGGCCGTCCTCCGCCGGGCGCAGGTGCTGGCGCGCCGCCGCGGCGATCCCGGTCCGGAGCCCTCTCACCCGCCCGGCCGCGTCCTCCCGGGC
>NZ_BAAAFZ010000012.1:0-33933 GCF_039523795.1 Craurococcus roseus
ATCGTCCCGATGTTGCAGTGCGGCTTCGTCCGCTCGAACTTCGCCTTCGCCATTGTCGTCGTCCCCAGTCGGGCCTGATGTTTACCAGCGGTAGTGGCTGAAGGCCTTGTTGGCCTCCGCCATCCGGTGCGTGTCTTCGCGCTTCTTCACGGCGGCGCCGCGGTTGTTGGCCGCGTCCATCAGCTCGCCGGACAGCCGCTCCTCCATCGTGTTCTCGCCGCGCTTGCGGGCGGACTCGATCAGCCAGCGGATAGCGAGGGCCTGCCGCCGCTCCGGGCGGACCTCCACCGGCACCTGGTAGGTGGCGCCGCCCACGCGGCGGCTCCGCACCTCCACGGCCGGCTTCACGTTGTCCATCGCCTCGTGGAAGGCGCGCAACGGATCGGCGTTCTGGCCCATGCGCCGCTTGATGGTGTCCATCGCGGCATAAACAATGCGCTCGGCGGTGCTCTTCTTGCCGTCGTACATGAGCACATTCATGAAGCGGCTGAGCACGGCATCGCCGAACTTCGGGTCCGGCAGGACTTCGCGCTTTTCGGCCTTGTGGCGACGAGACATTAGGTGCCCCTCCCCCTCACTTCGGCCGCTTGGCGCCGTAAAGCGAACGCCGCTGGCGCCGCTTGGCGATGCCCTGCGTGTCCAGCACGCCGCGCAGGATGTGGTAGCGGACGCCCGGAAGGTCCTTCACGCGGCCGCCCCGGATCAGCACCACCGAGTGCTCCTGTAGGTTGTGGCCCTCGCCCGGGATGTAGCTCACCACCTCGTAGCCGTTCGTCAGGCGCACCTTAGCGACCTTCCGCAACGCGGAGTTCGGCTTCTTCGGCGTCGTCGTGTAGACGCGCGTGCAAACGCCCCGCTTCTGCGGGCAGCCCTCCAAGGCAGGGACCTTGTTGCGCTTCGCGTTCGGCTCGCGCCCTTGCGCGATGAGTTGGTTGATCGTCGGCATGACGGCCTTTCTCGAACGTCCTGTCTGTCCCGCCACCGCGAAAGCCGCTGCGCCCGCGACAGCACGCTCAATAGCGCGCCCGCGGGCCCCACGACTGACCCCGGCCTGAGTCGCCCCCACGGAGGAGGCACGGCACCGGCGCCGCAGCTTTGCGATCAAACACCCGGCCCGGAGCGCGGAATGGCGTCCCGGCCGAGGGCGGGCATGTACTCCCCGGACTCAGGGGAGTCAAGCGAGGCTATGGCGTTAAATTGGACCGGGCCGGGCGCTTCCAGCGCCCGGCCCGGCTTCCGTTTTTCAAGCCGGCCCTACTCGGCCGCCTGGGGCTTCTCCTCCGCGTCCGGCAGCGCCGGCTGCGCCGCAGGGATGCGGCCGCGGTCGCGTTGCGCGGCCAGCGCCCGCAGGCGGTTCATCACCGAGCCCGTCCCGGCCGGGATCAAGCGCCCGACGATGACGTTCTCCTTCAGGCCTCCCAGCGTGTCCACCTTGCCGGACACCGCCGCCTCGGTGAGCACCCGCGTCGTCTCCTGGAACGAAGCCGCCGAGATGAAGGAGTTGGTCTGTAGGCTCGCCTTGGTGATGCCCTGCAGCACCGGCTCGGCCCGCGCCGGCCGCTCCTTCGCTTCGATGCGCTTGTCGTTCTCGATGTCGTACTCGATGCGGTCCACCTGTTCCCCGACCAGGAAGGTCGTGTCGCCCGGATCGAGGATCTCCACCTTCTGCAGCATCTGGCGGACGATGACCTCGATGTGCTTGTCGTTGATCTTCACGCCCTGTAGCCGGTAGACGTCCTGGATCTCGTTGACGAGGTAATTCGCCAGCGCCTCCACGCCCAGCACGCGCAGGATGTCGTGCGGCACGCGCGGGCCGTCCACCAGCGGGTCGCCGGCCTTCACGTAGTCGCCTTCCTGCACCGAGACGTGCTTGCCCTTCGGCACCAAGTACTCGCGCGGCGTCGGCTGCTCGTCGCCGACCTGCTCCGGCACTACCAGCACGCGGCGCTTGGCCTTGTAGTCCTTGCCGAACTCCACGCGCCCGTCCACGTCGCTGATGATGGCGTGGTCCTTCGGGCGCCGCGCCTCGAACAGCTCCGCCACGCGCGGCAGGCCGCCCGTGATGTCGCGGGTCTTGGACGACTCGCGCGGCAGCCGCGCCAGCACGTCGCCGGCGTGGACCGTGGCCCCGGCGTCGACGTTGAGCACCGAGGCCGGCTGTAGGAAGTACTGCGTGACGCCCTCGTTGCCCGCTCCGCGCAGCAGGATGCGCGGGCGGAGGTTGACGTTCTTCGCCCGCTCCACCGGCTCGCGTACCACCCGGGAAGACAGGCCCGTGACCGGGTCCGTCTCCTCGAAGAAGTTCACGCCGTCGATCAGGTCGGCGTACTCCACCGTGCCCGACCGCTCGGTGATGATCGGCAAGGTGAACGGGTCCCACTCCGCCAGCTTCTGGGTGCGCGTGACCTGCGCGTTCTCCTCGGTCAGCAGCCGCGCGCCGTAGGGCACGCGGTACCGCGCGCGCTCCCGCCCGGCGGCGTCGTACAGCACGATCTCGCAGTTGCGGCTCATCACCACCGGCACGCCCTGGCTGTTGGCCACGACGTTGCGGTTGACGATCTTCACCGTGCCGTCCGAGGTCGCCTCCACCGCCGACTGCTCCGCGCCGCGCTGCGCCGCGCCGCCGATGTGGAAGGTCCGCATGGTGAGCTGGGTGCCCGGCTCGCCGATGGACTGCGCGGCGATCACGCCCACCGCCTCGCCGACGTTGACCGGCGTGCCCCGCGCCAAGTCGCGGCCGTAGCAAAGGCCGCACACGCCCGATCGCGCGTCGCAGGTCAGGACGGAGCGGATGTAGACCTCCTCCACGCCCGCCCGCTCGACGCGCTCGGCCGCCACCTCGTCCACCGGCGTGTTGCGCGGCAGGACCAACTCGCCCGTCGCCGGGTCCAGCACCTCGCGCTGTGTGGTCCGGCCGAGGATGCGCTCGGACAGCGAGGACACCACCTCGCCGCCGTCCATCACCGCGCGCACGGTGATGCCGCGCTCCGTGCCGCAATCGTTCTCGACGATGATGCAGTCCTGCGCCACGTCCACCAACCGGCGGGTGAGGTAGCCGGAGTTCGCCGTCTTCAGCGCCGTGTCGGCCAAGCCCTTGCGGGCGCCGTGGGTGGAGTTGAAGTACTCCAGCACGGATAGGCCTTCCTTGAAGTTGGCGATGATCGGCTGCTCGATGATCTCGCCCGAGGGCTTGGCCATCAAGCCGCGCATGCCGGCGAGCTGGCGCATCTGCGCCGGCGAGCCGCGGGCGCCGGAGTGCGACATCATCCACACGCTGTTGGTGGGGACGCCGGCCTCCTGCTTGGAGATCTCGCGCATCATCGCGGACGCCACCTCGTCCGTGCAGCGCGACCAAGCGTCCACCACCTTGTTGTAGCGCTCGCCGGCGGTGATCAGGCCGTCGAGGTACTGCTGCTCGAACTCCTTCACCTCGTCCTTGATGCGCGCGATCATCTCCGGCTTCTCGGCCGGGATCACCATATCGTCCTTGCCGAAGGAGATGCCCGCCTTGGCCGCGTGCCGGAAGCCGAGGCTCATCAGCCGGTCGGCGAAGATCACGCTCTCCTTCTGGCCGCAGTGGCGGTACACCGCGTCGATGACGTCGGAGATGCTCTTCTTGGTCAACTGCTTGTTGACCAGCGAGAAGGGCAGGTTCGGGTGCAGCGGCAGGAGCTGCGCCATCATCGCGCGCCCCGGCGTCGTCACCGCCCGCTGCATGGACACGGCGCCGTCGGGGCCAGCCGCCTTGTGCCGCAGCCGGATCTTCTGGTGGATCTTCAGCAGGCCATGGGCGAGCGCCTGCTCGATCTCGCCCATGTCGGCGAAGGCCGGCGCGTCCTTCTCCTCGGCAGCCGCGAACTCGGGCGTCTCCAGGCTCAGGTAGTAGAGCCCGAGCACGATGTCCTGGCTAGGCACGATGATCGGCTTGCCGTTCGCCGGGCTGAGGATGTTGTTGGTGGACATCATCAGCACGCGCGCTTCCAACTGCGCCTCGAGGCTCAGCGGCACGTGGACGGCCATCTGGTCGCCGTCGAAGTCGGCGTTGAAGGCGGTGCAGACCAGCGGGTGGAGCTGGATCGCCTTGCCCTCCACCAGCACCGGCTCGAAGGCCTGGATGCCCAGCCGGTGCAGCGTCGGCGCCCGGTTCAGCAGCACCGGGTGCTCGCGGATCACCTCCTCGAGGATGTCCCACACCTCCGGCCGCTCCTTCTCCACCATCCGCTTCGCGGCCTTGATGGTGGTGGCGTGGCCGTACTTCTCGAGCTTCGAGTAGATGAAGGGCTTGAACAGCTCCAACGCCATCTTCTTCGGCAGCCCGCACTGGTGCAGCTTCAGCTCGGGCCCGACCACGATGACCGAGCGGCCCGAGTAGTCCACGCGCTTGCCGAGCAGGTTCTGCCGGAACCGGCCCTGCTTGCCTTTCAGCATGTCGGACAGCGACTTCAGCGGGCGCTTGTTGGCGCCCGTGATCGCGCGGCCGCGGCGGCCGTTGTCGAACAGCGCGTCCACCGCCTCCTGCAGCATGCGCTTCTCGTTGCGCACGATGATGTCCGGCGCGCGCAGCTCGATCAGGCGCTTCAGGCGGTTGTTCCGGTTGATGACGCGGCGGTACAGGTCGTTGAGGTCGGAGGTCGCGAAGCGGCCGCCGTCCAGCGGCACCAGCGGGCGCAGCTCGGGCGGGATCACCGGGATGACGTTGAGGATCATCCAGTCCGGCCGCGCGCCGCTCTCGGCGAAGGCCTCGATGATCTTGAGGCGCTTGACGAGCTTCTTCCGCTTCGCCTCGGAGGTGGTCTCCTTCAGCTCGGCTCGCAGGCGCACGGCGTCCTTGCCGGCCTCGATGCCGGACAGCATCTGCTTGACCGCTTCGGCGCCGATGCCGACGCTGAACGCGTCCTCGCCGAATTCGTCCATCTTGGTCTGGTACTGGTCTTCGGTCAGGAGCTGGTGCAGCTTCAGGTCCGTCAGGCCCGGCTCCAGCACCACGTAGGACTCGAAGTAGAGGACCTTCTCGAGCTCCTTCAGCGACATGTCGACCATCAGGCCGACGCGCGAGGGCAGCGACTTCATGAACCAGATGTGCGCCACCGGCGAGGCCAGTTCGATGTGGCCCATGCGCTCACGGCGCACCTTTGCCAGCGTGACCTCCACGCCGCACTTCTCGCAAATGATGCCGCGGAACTTCATCCGCTTGTACTTGCCGCACAGGCACTCGTAGTCCTTGATCGGGCCGAAGATGCGGGCGCAGAACAGCCCGTCCCGCTCCGGCTTGAATGTGCGGTAGTTGATCGTCTCAGGCTTCTTGATCTCGCCGTAAGACCAGGAACGGATCTGCTCCGGGGACGCGATCGAGATCTTGATCTGATCGAACGTCACGGCCTGACCCGTCTGGCCGAGGATCTTCATAAGCTCGTTCATGGCCGTCCTTTGCCGTCCAGCCCGCCGCCCGGGAACGGACGGCGCGGAAAAAGTGTGCGGCGGCCCGGGGCGGGGACCCCGGGCGCCGGTCGGTCGGCGGCGCGCTTCAGTCGCCGCGGTTCTCGAGGTCCACGTTCAAGCCGAGCGACTTGAGCTCCTTCACCAGCACGTTGAAGGACTCGGGGATGCCCGCCTCGAAGTTGTCTTGGTCGCGCACGATCGCCTCGTACACCTTGGTGCGGCCGGACACGTCGTCGGACTTCACCGTCAGCATCTCCTGCAAGGTGTAGGCGGCGCCGTAGGCCTCCAGGGCCCACACCTCCATCTCGCCGAAGCGCTGGCCGCCGAACTGCGCCTTGCCGCCCAGCGGCTGCTGGGTGACGAGCGAATACGGGCCGATGGAACGCGCGTGGATCTTGTCGTCCACCAAGTGGTGCAGCTTCAGCATGTAGATGTAGCCGACCGTAACCTTCCGCTCGAAGGGCTCGCCCGACCGGCCGTCCACCAGCACCACCTGCCCCGAGGTGTCCAGCCCCGCGCGGTCCAGCATGCCCTCGATGTCGGACATGCGGGCGCCGTCGAACACCGGGGTTGCGATCGGCACGCCCTTGCGCAGGTTCTCCGACAGCTCGATGAGCTGTTCCTCGCTCATCGGCGCGATCTCGCGCTGGAACACGTCCTCCCCGTAGACTTCGCGCAGGCGGTCGAGCAGCTCGTCCCGCGCGCGCCCGGACCGGCGGTACTCCTCCACCAGCTCGCCGATCCGGCGGCCGAGGTTGGCGCAGGCCCAGCCGAGGTGCGTTTCCAGGATCTGGCCGACATTCATGCGCGAGGGCACGCCGAGCGGGTTCAGCACGAGGTCCACGGGACGCCCGTCCTCCAGGAACGGCATGTCCTCGATCGGCACCACGCGGCTGACCACGCCCTTGTTGCCGTGGCGGCCGGCCATCTTGTCGCCGGGCTGGAGCTTCCGCTTCACCGCGACGAAGACCTTGACCATCTTCATCACGCCGGGCGGCAGCTCGTCGCCGCGCTGGAGCTTCTCGACCTTGCTCTCGAAGCGCTTCTGCAAGCGCTCGATGGCGGCGTCGAACTCGCGCTTCAGCGCCTCGATCTCGGCCATCACCGCGTCGTCCTGCACGCCGAACTGGCGCCAGGTCGCCTTGGCGAATTGGTCGAGCACTTCGTCGGTGATGACCGTGCCGGCCTTCACGCCCTTGAAGCCGCCGCTGGCCTTGCGGTTCAGCAGCCGCTCCCGCAGCCGGGAGTGGAACGACCGCTCCTGGATCGACTTCTCGTCGTCGCGGTCCTTGGCCAGCCGCTCGATCTCGGCGCGCTCGATCGCCATGGCGCGCTCGTCCTTGTCCACGCCGCGGCGGGAAAAGACGCGCACGTCGACGATGGTGCCGGCCACACCCGGCGGCAGGCGCAAGGAGGTGTCGCGCACGTCGGAGGCCTTCTCGCCGAAGATGGCGCGGAGCAGCTTCTCCTCCGGCGTCATCGGGCTCTCGCCCTTCGGCGTCACCTTGCCCACCAGGATGTCGCCCGGCTGCACCTCGGCGCCGATGTAGACGATGCCCGCCTCGTCGAGGTTGCGCAGCGCTTCCTCGCCGACGTTCGGGATGTCGCGGGTGATCTCCTCCTGGCCCAGCTTGGTGTCGCGGGCCATCACCTCGAATTCCTCGATGTGGATCGAGGTGAAGACGTCGTCCCGCGCGATCCGCTCCGAGATCAGGATCGAATCCTCGAAGTTGTAGCCGTTCCAGGGCATGAACGCGCACAGCACGTTCCGCCCCAGCGCCAGTTCGCCCAGCTCCGTCGAGGGCCCGTCGGCGATGATGTCGCCGGCGCGCACCGCGTCGCCCACCTTCACCAGCGGCCGCTGGTTGATGCAGGTGCTCTGGTTGGAGCGCTGGAACTTGCGCAGCCGGTAGATGTCCACGCCGCGCGTCGTGCCGTCCTCGCCGGTTGCCCGCACCACGATGCGCGCGCCGTCGATCGAGTCGATGACGCCGTCGCGCCGGGCCACGATGGTGGCGCCCGAGTCGCGCGCCACAGCTGCCTCCATGCCGGTGCCCACCAGCGGCGCGTCGGCCTGCACCAGCGGCACCGCTTGCCGCTGCATGTTGGAGCCCATCAGCGCCCGGTTGGCGTCGTCGTTCTCCAGGAACGGGATCAGCGCCGCCGCCACCGAGACGAGCTGCTTCGGCGACACGTCGATCGCCGTCACCTCCTCGGGCTTGGCCAGCCGGAAGTCGCCGCCCTGGCGCACGGAAACCAGCTCGGAGCGGAACTCGCCGGTGTCGGCGTCCACCTCCGCGTCCGCCTGCGCCACCACCAGCCGCTCCTCCTCCATGGCGGAGAGGTAGCGCGGGTCGCCGACGATCTTGCCGTCCTTGACCAAGCGGTACGGCGTCTCGATGAAGCCGTACTTGTTCACCTTGGCGAAGGTGGCGAGCGAGTTGATGAGGCCGATGTTCGGCCCCTCCGGCGTCTCGATCGGGCAGATGCGGCCGTAGTGCGTCGGGTGCACGTCGCGCACCTCGAAGCCCGCGCGCTCGCGCGTCAGGCCGCCCGGGCCGAGCGCCGAGAGGCGGCGCTTGTGCGTCACCTCTGAGAGCGGGTTGGTCTGGTCCATGAACTGCGAGAGCTGCGAGGAGCCGAAGAACTCCCGCACCGCCGCCGCCGCCGGCTTCGCGTTGATCAGGTCGTGCGGCATCACGGTGTCGATGTCCACCGACCCCATGCGCTCCTTGATCGCGCGCTCCATGCGCAGCAGGCCGACGCGGTACTGGTTCTCCATCAGCTCGCCGACCGAGCGCACCCGGCGGTTGCCGAGGTTGTCGATGTCGTCGATCTGGCCGCGCCCGTCCTTGAGTTCGAGCAGGACGCGCATCGTCGCCACGATGTCCTGCTTGCGCAGCGTGCGGATGGTGTCCGGCACCTCATCGGCGGCGAAGCCGAGCCGCATGTTCATCTTCACCCGGCCGACGGAGGAGAGGTCGTAGCGCTCGGGGTCGAAGAACAGGCCGCGGAACAGCGTCTCGGCCGTCTCCAGCGTCGGCGGCTCGCCCGGGCGCATGACGCGGTAGATGTCCATCAGCGCGTCGTCGCGGGTGGTGTTCTTGTCCACCGCCAACGTGTTGCGGATCCAGGGCCCGACGGATTGGTCGATCGCCAGCGTCGGCAGCCGGTCCAGCCCGGCCTGCTCGATGACGGCGAGCTTGGCCTCGGTCAACTCCTCGCCGGCCTCGGCCCAGATCTCGCCGGTCTGCATGTCCACCAGCTCCTCGGCCACGTAGCGGCCCAGGAGGTCGGCGCGGCCGACCAGCACTTCGGTGGTGCCGCCCTCGGCGATCTTGCGGGCGGCGCGCGGCGTCATTTTGACGTCCTTGTCGGCCACCACCTCGCCGGAGCGGGCGTCCACCAGCGGCTCCGACAGCTTCACGCCGCGGAACGAATCGGGGTCGAACGGCCGGCTCCAGCCCTTGGGGCCGCGCGTGAAGGTCACTTGGCCGTAGAACGCGGCGAGGATCTCCTCGGCGTCCATGCCGCGCACCTCGGCCGGCTCCAGCGCCTGCGCGCCGCGCTCCAGGCGCAGCGCCGCCGTCCGCTCGCTGTCGAGCGCGAGCAGCAGGGTGGTGGCAGGCAGCTTCCGCTTGCGGTCAATGCGGACGTAGCAGATGTCCTTGGCGTCGAACTCGAAGTCGAGCCACGAGCCGCGGTAGGGGATCACGCGCGCGGCGAAGAGGTACTTGCCGGAGGAGTGCGTCTTGCCCTTGTCGTGGTCGAAGAACACGCCCGGCGAGCGGTGCATCTGCGAGACGATGACGCGTTCGGTGCCGTTGATGATGAAGGTGCCGTTCTCCGTCATGAGCGGCATGTCGCCCATGTAGACGTCCTGCTCCTTGATGTCGCGGACTGAACGGCTGCCGGTGTCCTCGTCCACGTCCCAGACGATCAGGCGCAGCCGCACCTTGAGCGGGGCGGCGAAGGTCAGGCCGCGCTGGATGCACTCCTCCACGTCGTACTTCGGCTCTTCCAACTCGTACTGGACGAATTCCAGCCGGCCGCGGCCCGCGAAGTCGTCGATCGGGAAGACGCCCTTGAACACCTCCTGCAACCCGGCCTGGGCCCGGGCGTCCGGGTTGACCTCCATCTGGAGGAAGGCTTCGTAGGATGCGCGTTGCACGTCGATGAGGTTCGGCATCGGCGCCACCTCGGGCAGCCGCCCGAAGCTCTTACGAATGCGCTTGCTTCCGGTGAACGACTTTGTGATAGCGTTCATGCCTGTCTCGTGCCCCCATCGCCCGGCCAAGCCGGCCGGGCGTCGCTGTGCGCCCATCCGATGCCCGGCCCGAGGCGCCCCGCCAGGCGCTCGATCGGGCACGGGAACGACAACACGGACGGCACCTCCCGTCGGGAGGCCCCGTCCGTGCCGTCCAATCTAGTGTCCGGCCCCGGCCGCTCTGCCCGGGGCCGGTGAAGCGGCCTTACTTGATCTCGACAGCCGCCCCGTTCTCCTCGAGGACCTTGCGGATCTTCTCCGCCTCGTCCTTGTTGATACCTTCCTTGACCGTCTTCGGAGCGCCCTCGACCAGATCCTTGGCTTCCTTCAGGCCAAGGCCGGTGATGGTGCGGATCTCCTTGATGACGTTGATCTTCTTGTCGCCCGCCTTGGTCAGGACGACGGTGAACTCCGTCTTCTCCTCGGCAGGGGCGGCCGCCGCGGCAGCCGCGCCGGGCGCGGCTGCAACCGCGACGGGAGCGGCGGCGGAGACGCCCCACTTTTCCTCCAGCATCTTGGAGAGGTCAGCAGCCTCCAAGACGGTCAGGGAGGACAGTTCGTCCACCAGCTTCGCAAGATCGGCCATGTGCGTGTGCTCCGTGATTTAATCGCTTGACTTGTGGTTTGCAACTCCCCTCGCCGGCTCGGCGGGGGGTTGTCTCGGTTTCCGGTTCAGGCCGCCTCGGCCCCGCCTTCCGCCGCGTCTTTCTTGGCGAAGGCGCTGAACACCCGCGCCAGTTGCGAGCCAGGCGCTTGCAGCACGCCGGCGATGCGCGTCGCCGGGGTCTGGATCAGGCCCAGGAGCTGCGCCCGCAACGTTTCGAGGGAGGGCAGTTCGGCCAGCGCCTTCACCCCGTCGGGGTTGAGCGTCTGCGCCCCCAGCGCCCCGCCGAGGATCACGAACTTCTCGTTGATCTTGGCGAAGTCCACGGCGGTCTTCGCCACGGCCACCGGGTCCGTGGACCAGGCGAGCGCGGTCGGTCCCCTCATCAAGGGCGCGATGCCCTGGAATTTGGTGCCGTCCATGGCGCGGGTGGCGAGGCGGTTCTTGGCGACCTTGTAGGTCGCCCCCGCCGTCCTCATGCGGCGCCGCAGATCGCTCACCGCCGCGACCGTGAGGCCATTGTTCTGGCCCACGAGCACGAAGGAGGTATCGGCGAACACCGCGGCGAGGGATTGGATCAACTCGGCTTTTTCCGCGCGGTTCAAACACCATCTCCGTCGTAAGCCGGGGCCTTGTGGAAGGGCCGCGACCGGTTGCACGAGGGTTCGCGGCGTCCGCGAGACACGCCCGCAGCCGCGACGAACCCCGGTTCGCCTGTCGTCAAAGCCGGACCGCCAAGCCGCGCGAACCCCGGGGCGGCACTCGCCCCGAGGCCCGTGGATCGCTCGGCACCCCGTCTATCGCTGGCGGGGCCTAAGCCCCTTCAAGGCCGAAGGGGGGACTTCCCCCGCGGCCGCGAGCGGTCTCCGACAGGTTTCGGGCCTGGCGCCGCCGTTCGGCCGGCGCGAGACCCTGCCCGCCCGCCCCACTCGGGGGCGGGCGTATCCCTCTAGATCAGGCCGTCGGCGCCAACAGCGACGCCACGTCCACCTTCACGCCCGGCCCCATGGAGGAGCTGACGGCGGCCTTCTTCAGGTAGGTGCCCTTGGCGCCCGCCGGCTTGGCGCGCTGGATCGCGTCCACGAAGGCGCGCGCGTTCTCCAGCAACTTGGCTTCGTCGAACGACGCCTTGCCGATGCCGGCGTGGACGATGCCCGCCTTCTCCGCCCGGAACTCCACCTGGCCCGCTTTGGCGGCCGTGACGGCGCCGCGCACGTCCATGGTCACGGTGCCGAGGCGCGGGTTCGGCATCAGGCCGCGCGGGCCGAGGATCTTACCCAGCCGCCCCACCAGCGCCATCATGTCCGGCGTGGCGATGCAGCGGTCGAACTCGATCTTGCCTTCCTGCACCGCCGCCGCGAGGTCGTCCGCGCCGACCACGTCCGCCCCGGCCGCCTGCGCCTCCTCGGCCTTGGCGCCGCGGGCGAACACGCCGACGCGGACCGACTTGCCGGTGCCGTTCGGCAGCCCGACCACGCCGCGCACCATCTGGTCCGCGTGGCGGGGATCGACGCCGAGGTTCAGGGCGATCTCGATCGTCTCGTCGAACTTCGCCTTGGCGTTGCCCTTCACCAGCCGGATCGCCTCCTCCAGCGGTTGGACCTTGTCGGGGTCGATGGCCGCGTAGATGGCCTTGAGGCGCTTGCCCTTGCGGGCGATCACGGACGCCGCCATCGCGTCAGCCCTCCACCACCGTGAGGCCCATGGACCGGGCCGAGCCGGCCAGCATCCGGACCGCGGCCTCCACGTCGTAGGCGTTCATGTCCTTCATCTTGACCTCGGCGATCTCCCGCAACTGCGTGCGGGTGACGCGGCCGATGTTCGCCGCCTTGCCCGTGGTCGGCGAGCCCTTGTCGAGCTTCGCCGCCTTCAGGAGGAAGTAGGTGTTGGGCGGCGTCTTGGTGACGAAGGAGAACGAACGGTCGGAATACGCGGTGATCACCACCGGCGTCGGCGTCCCCGGCTCCATCTGCTGGGTGGCCGCGTTGAACTCCTTCACGAACTGCATGATGTTCAAGCCGCGCTGGCCGAGCGCCGGGCCCACCGGCGGCGACGGGTTCGCCTTCCCCGCCGGGATCTGCAGCTTGATGTACCCTGTGATCTTCTTGGCCATGCCCTAGTCCTCTGGGAAATCAGAGGCCCGCGGTCCAAGCGGCCGGGCATACCCTGCCGGCCTCCCGCGTTCCTGCAACGCCAAGCGGCCCTGGGCTCGCGCCCAGGGCCGCTTGGCGACGGCGGCCTATAAAGGCCGGGCCGCTGCGTGTCCAGCGGCAAGGCCCGTTCGTTCCGTTCGGCGCAAGCGCCCGGCCGGCTCAGCCGATGTCCAGCGCCCCGAAGCCAGGGTCCGCGAAGGCCTGCGGGTCGCGCTCCGCCGCCGTCGCCACCGCCCCTTCCAGCCCGGCGACCGCCAAGGAAAGCCGCGCCGCCTCTGCCGCGGAAAGCGGCCGCGACAGCATCCGCGCGAGCAGCCCCGCCAGCACGCCCTCGGCCCGGCGCGCGCCGTCCGCGAGCGCCCGGCGCCACTCCATCTCCGCCTTCGGCCCGCGCAGCGCCGCCGTCAGCGCCAGCCCGCGCCGCTTCTCGGCGGCGAAGGCCTCCATCACCGCCGCGACCGCCTCCGGAACCGGGCCGTCCGCCCGCGCCGCGGCGTCCTCCAGGCACCGCACGCCCTCGTCCACCTTGCGGCGGATCACCTCCGCCACTAGCGATTGCCGGTTCGGGAAGTACTGGTAGAGCGAACCCACCGAGACGCCTGCCACGTCGGCCACCCGTCGCGTCGTCAGCCGCGCGTGGCCTTCGGCCAGCAGAACGCGAACGGCGGCCTCCACGATGGCGTCCACGGTCACGGCCGAACGCGCCTGCGAAGGCCGTTTCCTGGGGCTTTGCAGCGGTTGTAGGCCGGTCGCGCTCATGGCCGGGAAAGCGAATCGCACAACGGCGCCGCCGGCGCCACCTCCAAAGCGGTGCTGACGGAGGGCGGGCGGTGCGGGACAGCGGGACATATCTCATCACCGGGGCCACGTCCGGCCTCGGCCTGGAAGCCGCGCGCGCCCTGGCGCGGGACGGGCGCCGCCGCGTCCTGGCGGGCGCGCGGAACCCCGCCGCGTCGGCCCTGCGCGCCGCCGTGCCGCCCGAGCGGCTGACCGTGCTGGACCTCGACGTCGGCTCCCTCGCCTCCGTGCGCGCCTTCGCCGCCGAAGCGCGCCGCCACCTCGGCCGCGGGGGCGCGCGCCTGTCGGGCATCGCCTGCAACGCCGGCCTCCAACTCGTCGGGCCGCCCCGACGCTCCCCCGACGGGCACGAGCTGACCTTCGCCACCAACCACCTCGGCCACTTCCTGCTCGTCTACGAGCTGCTCGACCTGCTCGCGCCGGGCGCGGCCGTGGTCGGCACCGCGAGCGGCACGCACGACCCGGCCGACCGACTGGCGCGGCGCTTCGGCTTCCGCGGCGGCATCTTCCCGGGCGCGGAAGCCGTCGCGCGCGGCGAACTCGACCCGTCCGCGCCGGAAAAGCAGCAGGGCATGGACCGCTACGCCACCTCCAAGCTGTGCGCCATCCTCTTCGCCTATGCCATGGCGGCGCGCGTGCCGGCCTCGGCCGCGCGCTTTCTCGCCTTCGACCCCGGCTTGACGCCCGGCACGGGCCTGGCCCGCGACCTCTCGGCCACGGAGCGGTTCGCCTGGTCCCACGTCATGCCGCTCGTCGGCCAGGCCGTGCCGGGCGTCAGCTCCCCGGCGCGGTCGGGCGCGGCGCTGGCCCGCCTCCTGTCCGAGCCGGGGCTCGCGCCGGGCACGGGCCTGCACTTCGACTTCCGGCTCCGCCAAACGCCGACCTCGGAGCTGAGCCGCCGCAAGGACGCGCAGGACGACCTGCACCGGACGAGCTTGGCCTTGTGTGGCATCGCCGAGGCCCGTCCGGCGGCGAGCGCGGCGTGACGCCGCGCCGCCGCCAAGCCGCTACCGCCCGAAGAAGTGGTTGTACGCCACCGCTTGGCTCGCCTCGTAGCGCAGCACGAAGTTGCCCACGCGCCGGCACCAATCGCGCTGGCTGTCGCAGACCTTCTTGAAGAACGGCCCGGCGGCGGGCGAGGAATTGTCGCCCTCCATGCGTTCGAGCACCTTGTTCCAGGCCGCCAACTGCGCGTCCAGCACCGGCCGCGGCGTCGGGCGCACGTTGACGCCGGACTGCGCGAGCGCCGCCATGTCCTTCGGGAAGCGCTCCAGCACCTTCCAGCTCATGTCGGCGGAGGCCGCCTCGGCGGAGTGGCGCAGCACCGCTTGCAACTCCGCCGGCAGGGCCTCGAACTTCGGCTTGTTGAACAGGATTTCGTAGCACTCGGTCCGTTGGTGGTAGCTCTGGATCATGTAGTTCTTGGCGACGTCCGGGAAGCCGAAGACGCGGTCGGAGGTCGGGTTGCTGAACTCCGCGCCGTCGATCACGCCGCGCTCCAGCGCCGGCACCACCTCGCCGCCCGGCAGGGACACCACGGCCGCCCCCATCTCGGTGAAGAGGTCCGCCGCGAGGCCCACCGTGCGGTACTTCATCCCGCGGAACTGCTCGGCCCGCTCGATCGGCTGCTTGAACCAGCCCAGCGGCTGCGTCGGGATGGGGCACGCCAGGAAACCGACCGCATTGGCGCGGACGATGTCGCCCATCAGCTCCTTGTACAGCGCCTCGCCGCCGCCGTGGTAGAACCAGGCGAGCAACTGGTTGGCGTCGCCGAACCAGGGCGGCGCGGTGCCGAACAGGCTGAACGCCTTGTTCTTGCCGAACCAATAGGCCGAAACGCCGTGCCCGCCGTCCAGCGTGCCGGCAGACACCGCGTCGAGCAGTTGGAACGCGCCCACCACCGCGCCGGCGGCCAGCAGGTCCAATTTCAGCCGCCCCCCGCCCATGCGGTTCACGCGGTCCACGTAGTCCTGGGCGAACTCCTGCTGGATGTCGCGGCTCGGCCAGGTGGATTGGAACCGCAGCGCCGTGGTCTGCGCCCGCGACACGTTCGGCGCCGCCAGCACGGCCAACCCCGCCGCGCCCACCGCCGCCGCCTTCAGCGCGCCGCGCCGGCCGCCGCTCAGCGCGGCTTTCGTCGTTTCTTCCATGGACATCTCCCCGCCGCGGCCGCGCCTCGTCCCGAGGGCGTCGCCGCTCAAGCGCCGCGACGGTAGGGCTTCCCGTGCCAGGGTCAAAAACGACCCCTGGGCCGTCCACACATGAGACACCACCGAGCGGCGCCGAACCTTGCGTTTTGACTCAAGAAAGGATTATATTCCTTAGTTCGGTGCTCGGCCGATCGCCGGCGGCGCCACGACAAGGTGGAACAGGTGCAAGCATGGCCTCGTTGGTGCAGCCCTCCCCGGCCCTCCACCGCGGCCCGCCGATCCCCCTCCGCGCCGAGGAGATGGCATTCCCCGTGGATGCCTCCGACGCCTTCGCCCACGCCGTGCGGGCGAGCAAGCCCCCTCAAGCCGTAACCCGCCCATCCGGAGGAGGCATGACCGCCCGCGGCCGAGCCGGCATTTGTCCGAATCACGCAAAACGCCGCCGGCCGGAGCGCCGCCTGCCCGACAACCGTGGCCCGGCCATTCGTCCGAACCGTGCAAAACGCCGCCGGCCGGAGCGCCGACACCCGGTCCGAACCGCCGCAAGCAACTCGCCGCAAGCGAACGCCCGGGTCGGCGACCGACCGCACGGCCCGGCACCCGGACATCGGCGCCCTCCGCCGCCGCGCCCCATTCGTCCGAAAGCGCCCTGGCCCCGGCGCCGGCGCGCGAAGCGACAGCCATGCCCCTCGCGCGCGCTGCACCGGCGGGCCGCAGGCCGCCCGCTCCAAGCGCCCGACCGCCGGGAACCGCGGCGGACGCCCCCCGCCATCCGCCCGGGCCTTCCCCGCCGGCCGCCCCGCCCCCACCTTGCCCGCCGTCCCCCGACAAAAGAGGCGCCCATGAGCTGGCAACCCGCCGACGACCCCGCGCTTGGCGACAAGCTCGCCTGCGACGCCATCGAGACGGTCATCGTCCCCCGCGCCCGCGACCTCGGCGGCTTCGAGGTGCGCCGCGCCCTGCCCTCCGCGCGGCGGCAGATGGTCGGCCCCTTCATCTTCTGGGACCAGATGGGCCCGGCGCAGTTCGCCATCGGCAAGGGCATCGACGTCCGCCCGCACCCGCACATCGGCCTCGCCACCGCCACCTACCTGTTCGACGGCGAGATCATGCACCGCGACAGCCTGGGCACCGAGATCGCCATCAGCCCCGGCGCGCTGAACCTGATGACCGCCGGCCGCGGCATCGCCCATTCCGAGCGCTCCGCCGCCGAAGCGCGCAAGGCGCCGCAGCTCCTCTCCGGCATCCAGGCCTGGGTCGCCCTGCCCCGCGCCCACGAGGAGGGCGACCCAGCCTTCGTCCACCACGGCGCCGACGAGCTGCCCCTTTTGTCCGACACCGGCGTTTCGCTGCGCCTCATCGCCGGCGAAGCGATGGGCGCCCGCTCGCCCGTGCGGGCGCCCATGGCGATGTTCCAGGCGGACCTCCAGCTCGCCGCCGGCGCCAGCGCGCCGCTCGACGCGCTCTACGAGGAGCGCGCCCTCTACACCGTCTCCGGCACGGTGGAGATCGCGGGCGACCGCTTCGGCCCCGGTCAGCTCCTGGTCTTCCGCCCCGGCGACCGCATCACCCTGCGCGCGGCGGACGGCCCGGCGCGGGTGATGCTGCTCGGCGGCGACCCGATGGACGGGCCGCGGCACATCTGGTGGAACTTCGTCTCTTCCCGCCCCGAGCGCATCGAGCAAGCCAAGGCCGACTGGTCCGCCGGCCGCTTCGACGCCGTGCCGAACGACAGCGAATTCATCCCGCTGCCGGAGCCCGCCAAGCCCACCGTCGCCGACCACCCGTGAGCCCCAGGAGCCGGACGGCATGAGCGAAGCGGCAATCCTCCAGAACATGGCCGGCCCGGCCGCCACCGCCGCAGCGAACCCCTCGGACCCCTACGAGCGGCAGGCGCAGACCTTCCCGCGCCTGACGGACGAGCAGGTGGCCCGCGCCAAGGCCTTCGGCCGCATCCAGGACCTGCCCAAGGGCCGGGTGCTGTTCTCGCGCGGCGACCGGACGGTGGACTTCTTCCTCGTCCTCGAAGGCAACATCGAGATCTACGACGACGGCCCGGACGGCCAGCCCAACGTCTTCACCGTCCACGGCAAGCACCAGTTCACCGGCGAGCTGGACCTGTTCAACGACCGGGACATCCTGGTCGGCGGCCGCATGGGCGGGAACGGGCGGGTGGCGCGGATGAACCGCGCCCAGTTCCGCCGCCTGCTGACGGCCGAGCCGGACATCGCCGAGACCATCATGCGCGCCTTCATCCTGCGGCGCGTCGGCCTGATGCAACACGCCCAGGGCGCCGTGACGCTGATAACGTCGCGGTCCGGCAGCGTCGGGCACGGGTTGCGCCTGCAACGCTTCCTGTCCCGCAACGGCTACCCCTTGCGTGTGCTGGATTTGGAGCAGGACGAAGCGGCGGCGCAGGCGGCGTTGGAGGCCAGCGGCTTCGGCGAGGACGACCTGCCGGTGGTGGTCTGCGGCCCGCACCGCGCCCTCAGCAACCCGACCAACGCCGAAGTCGCGGACTGCCTCGGCATCTCGGAGGAGATCGAGCCCGGCGCCGTGTTCGACGTGGCGGTGGTCGGCGCCGGCCCGTCCGGCCTCGCCTCCGCGGTCTACGCCGCCTCGGAGGGCCTGCGGACCCTGGTGCTGGAAGCGGAAGCGCCCGGCGGGCAGGCCGGGACCTCCTCCAAGATCGAGAACTACCTCGGCTTCCCGACCGGCATCTCCGGCCAGGCGCTCGCCGGGCGGGCGCAGGTGCAGGCGCAGAAATTCGGCGCCCGCATCGCCGTGCCGCGCACCGTGGCGCGCCTGGATTGCGACCGGCGGCCCTACGCGCTGACGCTCGACAACGGCTCCGAGGTGCGGGCCAAGGCGGTGGTGATCGCCACCGGCGCCCGCTACCGCCGGCTCGACCACCTGGAGAACGCCGACCGCTTCGAGGGCGGCAACGGCATCCACTATGCCGCCACCGCCATCGAGGCGGCCTTGTGCGAGCGGGAGGAGGCCGCGGTGGTGGGCGGCGGCAACTCCGCCGGCCAAGCGGCGGTGTACCTGTCCCGCTTCGCCAGCCACGTCCACATCCTGGTCCGCGGCGAAGGCTTGGCCGCCAGCATGTCGGACTACCTGGTCGGCCGGATCGAGGCCTCCGACCGCATCACCCTCCACACCCACACGGAGGTCGTCGGGCTGGACGGGGAGCGGCACCTGGAGCGGGTGACGTGGCGCAACCGCCGCACCGGCGCGGAGGAAACCCGCCCCGTCTCCAACCTGTTCCTCATGCTGGGCGCCGTGCCCAACACGGATTGGCTGGACGGCTGCGGCGTGGCGCTGGACGGCAACGGCTTCGTCCGCGTGGGCGCTGCCGGCGAGGACGGCGACCCGCGCTGGAGCGGCCGGGCGCCGCACCTCCTGGAAACCAGCCGCCCCGGCATCTTCGCGGTGGGCGACGTGCGCGCCGGCTCGGTCAAGCGCGTCGCCTCCTCGGTCGGCGAGGGCTCGGTGGTGGTCTCCTCCGTGCATCAGGTGCTGGCGGGGGACGCGTGACCCGGCCTAGCCTGCCCCCCAAGAGCATGGGGAGGAAGCCGGCATGAAGGGCGTGGTGTTCCTGGGCGACCGGAAGCTGGAGTTGATGGACTTCCCCGACCCCGCGCCGGGGCCGGACGACGTGGTGCTGGAGATCCGGGCCTCCGGCATGTGCGGCAGCGACCTCAAATACTACCGTGCCTCCCCGGGCGGCGGCGCCGCCGCGCTCGGCTTCAGCAAGGGCCTGCAAGGCCCGTTGATCCGCGGCCACGAGCCCTGCGGCGTGGTGGCGGCGGTGGGAAGCAACGTCTCGCCCAAGATGGCGCGCGTCGGCATGCGCGCCATGCAGCACCACTACCGCGGCTGCGGCGTGTGCCCGCACTGCTCCACCGGCTGGATGCAGCTCTGCGTCGAGGGCGTGGAGGAGGTGTACGGCGCCACCGGCCACGGCGCCCACGCGCGCTACATGCGCTGCCCGGCGCGCACCCTCGTGCCCTTGCCGGAGGAACTCTCCTTCGAGACGGGCGCCGCCATCTCCTGCGGCACCGGCACCGCCTGGGGCGCGCTGCAACGGCTCGGCCTCCAAGGCGACCACGTGATCGCCGTCTTCGGCCAGGGGCCGGTGGGCCTGTCGGCGACCCAGCTCGCCGCCGCCATGGGCGCGCGGGTGATCGCGCTCGACACCAGCGCCGATCGGCTGGCGCGGGCGAAGGAGTTCGGCGCCGAGGCGCTCATCAACCCGAAGGAGACCCCGGACGTAGTGGGCGCCATCCGCGACCTGACGCACGGGCTCGGCGCGCACCTCTCGCTCGACGCCTCCTCCTCGCCGGAAGCGCGGACGCAGGCCGTGCGCTGCGTCCGCACCTGGGGCAAGGCCTGCTTCGTGGGCGAGGGCGACACCGTGACGCTCGACGTCAGCAACGACCTCCTGCGCCGGCAGGTGACGCTGATCGGCTCCTGGACCTTCTCCACCGTGGGGCAGGCGGAATGCGCCCGCTACATCGCCGACCGCGGCATCGACGTGGACCGGCTGTTCACCCACCGCTGGAAGCTGGAACAGGCGGAAGAGGCGTACCGGCTGTTCGACGCGCAAAGCTCGGGCAAAGGGGTGATACTGCCGAACTGACGGCGGCGGCGGCACCACGAAGGGGTTGCAATCCGGGAGGGTTCTGGTAGACACCCTCCCCTCGCCGGAGCGCGGGCGTAGCTCAGGGGTAGAGCACGACCTTGCCAAGGTCGGGGTCGAGGGTTCGAATCCCTTCGCCCGCTCCATCGCGCCAATCGCTGCTCACCGCTTCCACGGCGGCGCATCTGCCCCGGTTGCTCGTTCGCGGCCGGTAGGGGGCCGTGGGGATCACGGTGGGGCTTCCGCCGTTCGCTTCCGTCGGCGCGAATGACCTTCGAGGAAGGTCAGGCTTCCGAGCCGGCGACGGGACGCTCCTCTACCCCTCCGCCGGCACCGGCGCCCCGCGCGCCATCCCGTCCACCACCTCCGCCACCGGCCCGTCCGCCACGATGCGCCCGCCTTCGAGGCGGATCGCGCGCGTGCACCATTCGCGCACCACGGCCAGGTCGTGGGTGGCCAGCACCAGGATGTCGGCGCCCTGCACCAGTTCCACCAACCGCTCCTTGGCGCGCTGCATGAAGTCGGCGTCGCCGGCCAGCAGCCACTCGTCCATCAGCAGCACCTCGGGCGCGATCACGGTGGCCATGGCGAAGGAGAGCCGCACCTGCATGCCCGCGGAATAGCTGCGCACCGGCACGTCGAGGAACTCGCCGAGGCCGCTGAACCGCCCGACCTCGTCGGCCATCTCCTCCGCCTCGGCGTCGTCCATGCCGCGGTACAGCGCCCGCAGCAGGATGTTCTCGCGCCCGGTGGAGGACTGGTCCATGCCGGCGGCGGGGTCGATGAGCGAGCCGACGCTGCCCTCCACCTCCAGCCGCCCGGCGACCGGGTCGTAGATGCCGGCCAGCGTGCGCAGCAGCGTGGTCTTGCCGGCGCCGTTGCCGCCCACCAGCGCCACACGTTCGCCGCGGTCGATCCCGAAGGAGAGCCCGCGCAGCGCCGCCACCACCACGCGGTTGCTCTCGTCCTGCTTCAGCCGGAGCGGCGTGCGCGCCAGCAGCCGCTTCTTCAGCGACCGCGCGCCGACGTGGTAGAGCGGGAATTCGATGGCCAGGTCTTCGGCCCGGATGCGCGGCACGGCGGCTAGACCCAGAAGGCGATGCGCCCGCGGAAGCGGACGAAGAACGCGAAAGCCGAGGCGCAGGTGAGCAGGGTGAAGGCGATCGCGGAGAGCCAGACCACCCCCGGGGCGCCGCCCTCCACCAGCGGCCCGCGCACCGTCTCCATGAGCGTGTAAAAGGGGTTGAGCGGCAGCCAGACCCGCCGGTCGCCCAGCAACTCCGGCTTCCACAGCACCGGCGACATGAAGAAGGCGAGTTGGAGCACGCTGCCGACGATGGGCGGGATGTCGCGGAAGCGGGCGCAGACCATGCCCAGCACGATCGACAGGGCGAAGGCGTTCGCCCCCACCAGCGCCAGGCCCGCGAACGCCAGCAGCGCCTCGGGCCCCGGCAGGTGCCCGAACACGGCGAACACCACCAGGATCAAGGGCAGGCTGTGCGCCGCCACGGCGGCGTTGCGGAACACGCAGCGCAGCGCATGCACGGTGTAGGGCAGCGGCAGTTGGCGGATGATGCCCTCGGCGGAGATCAGGCTTTCGCAAGCGTCGGTGACGGTTTGGTTGATCAGCCCCCAAACGATGAGGCCCACCGACAGGTAGGGCAGGTACTCGCCGAGCGGCAGGGTGAACAGCGTCGAGTAGAGCAGCCCGAGCGCCACCACCATGACGGCGGTGGAAAGCGACAGCCAAAACGGCCCGAGCACCGAGCCGCGGTAGCGGTTGCGGATGTCGAGCCGGGCCAGGGCCGCGGCCAAGCGCCAACGGGCGAAGCCGGTGGAGATGTCTTCCAGCGCGCGTTCCAGGCGCCGGGGCCTGGCCGCGTCGGCGACGTAGAGGACGGTCTGCGACGGCGACGGCGCGATCGTGGACTGCAGCATGGCCGCGCCTATACCCCGCGGCCGCCGCCGTTGCCACCGCAGGCCCCTCCGCCTTGCCCGGCTTCCGGCCCCCGTGATACGCCCGAGGTACAATCCGGCTGCGACCGCACGGGAGGCGTTTCGGGTGTCGATTTCGTGCTTGAAGCATGGTGGCGCCCTCGCCGCCGCCCTGGCATTGGCCGGCTGCAACGGCCTCTCGCAAGGCACCGGCAGCGGACCGGTGACGGGCGCCGCGGCCGGCAGCACCAGCGTCAACGCCGTCGACTCCCTCCAGCGGTGCAGCGAGCCGCTCGGCACGCTGGCGGTGGACGACGGCCGCAACCAATACTGGTGGGGCCCTTTCTACAGCCGGACGCAGGTCACGTCGATCGAGCCGATGGTCCGGCTCGTGGTGCAGCAGTCCAACTGCTTCATCATCACCTCGCTGGGCAACCAGCGGATGGAAGGCCGGATTGCCGGCATCACCCAGTACCAGCGCAACAGCGGCGAGTTCCGCGCCGGCTCCAACCAGCAGCGCGGCCAGCGCGTCGCCGCCGATTACTATCTGGAACCCGCCATCCTCTTCGCCGGCGACACGACGAGCGGGCTGACCGGCGGGCTCGGCGGCCTCGGCGGGCTCGCCGGCGGTCGCTGGGGCGGCTTGGCCGCCGGCGCCCTCGGCGGCGCGCTGCGGTCCAACAGCACCAACGTCACGATGTCCCTGGTGGACATCCGGAGCGGCGTGCAGATCGCCGCGTCGGAGGGCAGTTCCACGGCGACCAACCTCGGCGCGAGCCTCGCCGGCCTCGGCATCGGCGGCGGCACGGCGCTCGGCGGGGGGATGGGCGGCTTCACCCGCACGCCGCAGGGCCAGGCGACGGTCGCGGCCTTCGTGGACGCCTACAACAAGCTGGTGGTCGCCACCCGCAGCTACCGCGCCCAATCCGTCCGCGGCGGCTCCGGCACCGGCGGCCTGCTGCGGGTGAACTGAGGCCTTCGCGGGCGTGCGCCCCGCCCCGCTCCTCTTGGCGCTCGCGGCCGCGGCGGCCTGCGCTCCGCGGCCGCCGCCGGGCGCGGTCCTGGGCGATGCCGTGCGGGTGTGCGAGGAGGGCCGGCCTTGCGAGGTCCGGCCGACCGCATCCGCCACCTTCCGGCCGGAAGAGGCGAATCGCAGGGGCGAGCGGCAGCAGGACCCGGACGCCTACCGCGGCGAGGACCTCGGCGAATTGCGCGCCGCCGAGGAGGCGGGCGACCGGCGCGCCGCCTACCGCCTGGGCCTCGTCCACCAGCAGGGCTTGGCCGGCGCCCCGCGCGACCCGCGCCTCGCCACCCGCCACTTCGAGCGCGCGGCTGAGGCCGGGCACCCCTGGGCGCGATTCCGGCTGGCCCAGATGCTCGACGTCTCCGGCGCGAACCGGGCGCGGAGCCTGGAACTCAAGACCGCCGCGGCCGACGCCGGGGTGGCGGAGGCGGCCGCGCTGCTCGGCACACAGTACCGCGAAGGGCGGGGCGGCGTGCCGCGCGACGCCGCCGAAGCCGCGCGCTGGTTCACCGTGGCGGCCGAGAACGGCGTACCGGAGGCGCAATACAACCTCGGCCTCATGCACTACCGGGGCGAAGGCGTGCCGCGGCAGCTCCACGAGGCGTTGAAGTGGATGCGCCAGGCCGCGACCAACGGCCACGTGCCGGCGCAGCGCGCGGTGGGGCAGCTCTACCTCACCGGCCTCGACACCATGGGCCAGGATTTCCAGGAGGCGCGCACTTGGCTCGCCAGCGCCGCCAGCCAGGGGGACCGCGAATCGCAACGCCTGCTGGCCGACCTCGACCGCGCGGTGGCGGCGGACCGGGACTACGTGCGGCGCTTCCGGCTGCTTTCGCCCTACACCGCCGGGTATTGGGGGTCCGCCCCTTACGCCGGCTATTGGTGGCGGCCCTACGGGCATCCCGGTCATTACGGGTGGTATTGACAGCGCATCGACTATTGCGCTTTCAAGTGACAGTCATGTAAGACTTTCCGCTGGTGGACGCGTGTCCGCCAGGTCTTTCGGGGCAGCCTGGGTTCGCCGTGGGGACGGCGGCAGGGGGGCAGGCTTCGGGAAACCGACAACGCCAGACCTGACGGAGTGCGCGGGCCATGCCCCACGGGACTCGGATTCGGACCACGGCGCCGCTTCGCCGTCTCGGCGCCGCCGGTGCCGCGCTTTCCTTGGCGGCGCTGCTCGCCGCCTGTGGCGGCCAGCCGGCGCAGAAGACGTCCTCCCGCGGCGGCGTCGTGACGCACAGCGGCCACTACAACCGCCCCGCCTCCTACGCCGCGCCCGGCCCGGCCCACGACCCTTGGGGGCCCTGGATCCGCGACGCGTCCCGCCGCTTCGACGTGCCGGAGCGCTGGGTGCGCGAGGTCATGCGCCAGGAATCCGGCGGTCGCGTCAGCGCCACCAGCCCGGTCGGCGCCATGGGCTTGATGCAGGTGATGCCCGGCACCTACGCGGAGTTGCGCTCCCGCTACGGCCTCGGCGAAGACCCGTACCACCCCTACGACAGCATCATGGCCGGCACCGCCTACATCCGCGAGATGTACGACCTCTACGGCTCGCCGGCCTTCCTCGCCGCCTACAACGCCGGCCCGCGACGGCTGGAGGACTACCTCTGGAGCAGCCGCGGCCTGCCGGGCGAGACGCGCAACTACGTCGCCCGCATCGGCCCGAACATCGTGGGCCACAGCCCGAACCGCCGGGCGGCGCCCGAGATCTACGCCGCCGCCGAGATCCCGCTCAGCATCCCGGCCGGCCCGCGCCGGATGGACACGGCGACCATGCTGGCGCTCCGCGAGCAGCGGAACGCGCAGCAGCCCGGCATCCAGGTGGCGCAGCTCCCGGCCGGCCCGGTGGTCCGCATGGAGCCGATTCCGGACGGCTCCACCTACGCCGCCGAATCCGCGCCCTTGCCGCCGCCGGTGCAGGTCGCGTCCCTGTACCAGACGCCGGTGTCCGGCCCGGTGGTCAGGATGGACCCGATCCCCGACGGCTCGACCTCCGGCCCAATCGTCCGAATGGAACCGATCCCGGACGGCTCCACCTACCTGGCGCGGGAAGCGGCCGTGCCGACGCCGCCGGCCTTCGCCGCCGCGCCGGTGCGCCAAGCGGCTCCCGAGCCGCGCCGCGCCGCGCCCGACACCACGGCGCGCACCGCGGCGGTGCTCGCCAACATCAACGCTCCGCCGCCGCAGCAGCCGAGCGGCCGGAAGGGCCTGGGCCTGATCGGCTCGGCCTACGCCGCCACGCAGCCGAACGCGCCGCGCCCCTCCGCCAAGGAGCCCGCGACGGGCGGCTGGGCGGTGCAGGTGGGCGCCTTCGCCAGCGAGAACCTCGCCCGCAGCGCCGCGAACACCGCGCGGGGCGGCGCCTCCGCCGGCCGTGTGGTGGTGGTGCCGGTGTCGCAGGGCCGCAACACGCTGTACCGGGCGCGCGTCACCGGGCTTTCGCAGTCCACGGCGGAGCAGGTGTGCGGCAAGCTGCGCGGCCGCGGCGGCTGCATGGTGCTCTCGCCCAGCGCCCAGGGCTGACCTTCGCCGGCGCGGCCGGAGGGCCGCGCCGGCCCTGGGGCCCGCCGGCCCCTTGCCCCCCTCCCCGGCCTCCCGCACCTTGCGGGGAACGGGAAGGGGAACGCCATGCGGGCCGAGGCCGCTGCCGCCGCGTCGCCAAAGGATTTCGCGTCGCTCGACGCGCTGGTGCGGCCGCGCTCGGTCGCGCTGATCGGCGCCTCGGACGAGCCGGCGCGCATCGGCGGCCGGCCCATCGCCTACATGAAGGCGCGGGGGTTCAAGGGCGCCATCTACCCGGTTAACCCGAAGCGCAAGGCGGTCCAGGGTCTAACCGCCTACGCCGCCGTGCCGGACCTGCCGGAAGCGCCCGACCTCGGCATCGTCGCCGTCCCCGGTGAGTTGGCGATCCAGGCGCTCGACGCGCTGGGCGAGAAGGGCTGCCGCGCCGCCATCGTCTTCACCGCGGGCTTCGCCGAGGTGGACGAGGCGGGGCAGGCGGCGCAGGACCGGCTGACCGCCGTGGCGAAGAAGCACGGCATCCGGATGCTCGGGCCGAATTGCCTCGGCGTGTTCAACGCGACCATCGCCTTTTACGGCACCTTCTCCGCGAGCTTCGAGAAGGGCTGGCCCATACCGGGGCGCATCGGCATCGCCTCGCAATCCGGCGCCTACGGCACCCACGTCTTCGCCGCCGCTCTCGACCGCGGCCTCGGCACGGAGGTGTGCATCACCACCGGCAACGAGGCCGAGGTGGCGCTCGGCGACGTGCTCGGCTGGATGGCGCAGGCGCCGGAGGTGGAGGTGATCTGCGCCTACGCCGAGGGCATCCGGGAGAGCGCCGGTTTCATCGCCGCCCTCGACCTCGCGCGGCGCAACCGCAAGCCGATCGTGATGATGAAGGTCGGCCGCTCCAGGCTCGGCGGGCAGGCGGCGCAATCGCACACGGCTTCCATCGCCGGCGACGACGCGGTGACGCAGGCGGTGCTGGACGAGTTCGGCGTGGTGCGGGCTCGGACCACGGAGGAGATGTTGGACTTCGCCTACGCCGCCGCCAAGCGCATCTATCCCGCGCGCAACACGCTCGGCGTCCTCACCGTTTCGGGCGGCGCCGGCGTGCTGATCTCGGACGCGGCGGAGGCGGCGGGGCTGGCGATGCCGCCGATGCCGGAAGAGGCGCAGGCGCGGCTGCGCGAACTGGTGCCGTTCTGCGCGCCGCGCAACCCGGTGGACTGCACCGCCCAGGTGACGAACAACCTGCCGCTCATCACCGAGTTCACGGAAAGCGTGGCGAGGGACGGCGGCTACCCCTCCATCCTCGCCTTCTGGTCGCAGGTGGCGGCGGGCAGCAGCGTCGGGCCGGTCCTGCATCGGCAGATGCGCGAGGTGCGCGCGAAGTACCCGGACCGGCTCTGGGTGATGTCCATGCTCGCGCCGAACAAGGTGCGCGAGTACGAGGCGGACGGCTGGCTGGTGTTCGAGGACCCGGCGCGGGCGGTGAACGCGATCGAGGCGATGGGCCGCTTCGGCGCCGCCTTCGCCGCGCCGGAGCCCCCTCCCCCGCCCGCGGCGCCGGTGGTGGCGCTGCCGCCGCACACGCCTTCGGAGGCGGTGGCGAAGGCGCTGCTCGGCGCCGCCGGCGTGCCGCCGGTGCCGGAGCACGCGGCGCCGGACAGCGAGGCGGCGGTCGCGGCGGCTTCGGCCATCGGCTACCCGGTGGTGATGAAGATCCTCTCGCCCGACATCCTCCACAAGAGCGAGATGGGCGGCGTGCTGCTGGACGTGGCGGACGCGGAAGCGGTGCGGCACGGCTTCGCCACGCTGGTGGACCGCGCCCGCCACCACGCGCCGGCGGCGCGGATCGAGGGCGTGCTGGTCGCCAAGCAGATCAAGGGCGCGGTGGAGATGGCGCTCGGCGTCATCCGCGACCCGGTGTTCGGGCCGGTGGCGATGGTGGGCCTGGGCGGCATTTTCATCGAGGTGCTGAAGGACGTCAGCTTCCGGCGCTGCCCCTTCGGCCCGGAGGAAGCCGAGCGCATGATCCGCTCCCTCCGCGGCTTCCCGTTGCTGGACGGCGTGCGCGGGCGCCCGCGCGCCGACGTGCCGGCGCTGGCCCGCGCGCTGTCGGCGCTCTCCGCTTTCGCCGTTTCGGCCGGGCCGCGCCTGCTTTCGGTGGACGTGAACCCGATGCTGGTGCTGCCGGCGGGCCAAGGCTGCTACGCGGCGGACGCCGTGGTCGAGGTCGCGGCGGAGGAGGCGGGCTGACATGCCGATCGATTACGAGAAGCTGCTGAACTACCCGATACCCGAGGTGCGCCAGACGCTGCGTTGGCAGGACGTGGCGCTCTACAACTTCTCCATCGGGCTCGGGCAGGACCCGATGGACGAGCGGCAGCTCGACTTCCTGTACGAGCCGCGGCTGAAAGCCATGCCTTCCATGCCGGTGGTGCTCGCCGCGCCGGGCTTCTGGTCGCGGAACGAGGACACCGGCATCACCTGGAAGCAGATCCTCCACGGCGAGCAGGGGGTGGTGCTGCACCGCCCGCTGCCAGTGGAGGGCGAGGTCATCGGCCGCTCCCGCGTCACCGGGCTGGTGGACCGCGGCGAGGGCAAGGGCGCGCTGATGTACTCGGAGCGCGAGGTGGTGGACGCCGCGACGGGCGAGGCGCTGGCGACGCTCACCAGCACCTCCTTCCTGCGCGGCGATGGCGGCTTCGGCGGCCCTTCCGGCCCGGTGAAGCGGCCGCATCCGGAGCCGGAGCGGGTGCCCGACGTGACGTTCGACCTCGCCACGCGGCCGGAGCAGGCGTTGATCTACCGGCTGAACAGCGACCTCAACCCGTTGCACATAGACCCCGCCGTGGCGCGCGACGCCGGCTTTCCGCGGCCGATCCTGCATGGCCTCTGCACCTTCGGCACCGTCTGCCACGCGCTGCTGCGGGGCCTGTGCGGTTACGACACGGCGCGCTTCGGCCGCATGGAGCTGCGCTTCTCCTCGCCGGTGTTCCCCGGCGAGACCATCCGCACCGAGATCTGGCGCGAGGAGGGCGGCGCGGCCTTCCGCGCCCGCGTGGTGGAGCGCGACAAGATGGTGGTCAGCAACGGCCTGTTCCGGTTCGCCACGCCATGAGCGAGGCCTACGAGCGCTTCAAGGCGCTGCACGAAGGCCCCGGCGCCTTCGTCATGCCGAACCCGTGGGACGGCGCCTCCGCCGTGCTGCTCAAGCGCGCGGGCTTCCCGGCGCTGGCCTCCACTTCGCTCGGCATCGCCTTCGCCTTCGGGCTTCCGGACGGCGCGGCGGCGGTGAGCCGGGCGGAGGCCGTGGACAACGCCGCGATGATCGCCCGCCTCACCGGCCTGCCGGTGAACGGCGACCTGGAGGACGGCTTCGGCCCCTTGCCGGAGGACTGCGCCGAAACGGTGGAGGCCGCGGTCGCCGCCGGCCTTGCGGGCCTCGGCATCGAGGACACCACCGCCGATCCCGCGGACCCGATCCACGAGTTCGACGAGGCGGTGCGCCGGATGCGGGCCGCCGCGCGCGCCGCGAAGGGCCGCATCCTGCTCACCGGCCGGACCGACAACTTCCTCCACGGCCGCCCGGACCTGGACGACACCATCCGCCGCCTCACCGCCTTCGCCGAGTGCGGCGCCGACGTGCTCTACGCCCCCGGCCTGCCCGACATGGCGGCGATCGAGGCGGTGGTGCGCGCGGTGGCGCCGAAGCCGGTGAACGTGGTGTTCGGCCCGCGCTCGGGGCCGGTGCCGCTGGACGTGTTGAGCGCGGCGGGCGTGAAGCGGGTCAGCCTGGGCGGAGCGCTCTACCGGCACGCCATGGGCGCGCTGGTGCAGGCGGCGGAGCGGCTCAAGGCCGGCGATTTCGGGTTCATGGGCGGGGCGGTGTCCGCCTCGGAGGTGACGGCGCTGCTGCCATGATCAACAAGATAGTCTCTTCCATCGCCGAGGCCCTGGAGGGCGTGAAGGATGGCTCCGTGGTGCTGATCGGCGGGTTCGGCTCCGTCGGGCAGCCGGACGCGCTGATCGAGGGCCTGATCGAGCAGGGCGCCAAGAACCTCGTCGCGGTGCTGAACAACGCCGGCACCGGCCGCGTGGGCGTGGCGAAGCTGATGGAGCTGGGGCGGGTCCGGAAGGTCGTCTGCTCCTTCCCGCGCTCGGCGGGCTCGGTGGTGTTCGAGGAGCTGTACCGCGAAGGCAAGCTCGAGCTGGAGATCGTGCCGCAGGGCACGCTCGCCGAGCGGATGCGCGCCGCCGCCGCGGGCATCCCGGCCTTCTACACCGCCACAGCCGCCGGCACCTTGCTGGAGCAGGGCAAGGAGACGCGCGAGTTCAATGGCAAGCGCTACGTGATGGAGCGCGCGCTGAAAGGCGACGTGGCGCTGGTGGAGGCGTGGGAAGCGGACCGCTGGGGCAACCTCGCTTACAGGGGCTCAGGCGGGAACTTCAACCCGGTGATGGCGACCGCGGCGGAGCTGACGGTCGCGCAGGTGCAGCACATCCGCGAGCTGGGCGAGATCGGCCCGCACCGGATCGACACCCCCGGCGTGTACGTGAACCGCGTCGTGCAGGTGGACCGCGGGCCGCCCTGGACGGGGTGAGCCGGCGGGCGTAGGGCTTCCGAGGGGAGGAGACGCGACACGATGCAGCCCTTCAGCCGCGACCAGATGGCCCGACGCGCCGCCGACGACATACCGGAAGGCTGGTGCGTCAACCTCGGCATCGGCATCCCGACGCTGGTGGCGAACCACGTGCCCGCCGAGCGCGAGGTGGTGTTCCACTCCGAGAACGGCATCATCGGCATGGGGCCGGCGCCGCCCGAGGGGCAGGAAGACCCGTGGCTCATCAACGCCGGCAAGCAGCACATCACCCTGATGCCCGGCGCCTCCTTCGTCGGCCACGCGGACAGCTTCGCCATGATCCGCGGCGGCCACATCGACCTGTGCGTGCTCGGCGGCTTCGAGGTGGCGGAGAACGGCGACCTGGCGAACTGGGCCACCTCCGAGAACGACACCGCGCCGGCGGTGGGCGGCGCGATGGACCTCGCGGCCGGCGCCAAGCGGCTGTGGGTGCTGATGGAGCACACCACCAAGGACGGCCGGCCCAAGCTGGTGGAGCGCTGCGGCTACCCGCTCACCGGCCTCGCCTGCGTCACGCGCGTCTACACGAACTTGGCGGTGCTGGACGTGGTGCCGGGACGCGGCTTCGTGGTGCGGGAGATGGCGCCGGGGGTGGACTTCGGGACGCTCCAGGAACGCAGCGCCGCGCGCCTCCACCTCGACTCCTAAGCCGGGAAGAGAGCCGCCATGAGCGCCGCGCTGGACGACACGGAACGCGACGAATCCATCCGCATGATCCGCGACAGCGCCGCCGCGGTCGCGCCCCCGGGCGGCGACCTGAAGCGCGTGCGCGACCTGCGCTTCAAGGACCCCGGCTTCGACCGCGAAACGCTGCGCCGGATGGGCGAGATGGGCTGGATCGGCCTGCGCGCGCCGGAGGGGCGGGGCGGCGCGGGCCTCGGCATGGGCGAGGCGTGCGCGCTGGCGGAGGCGCTCGGCGGGGGGCTGGCGCCGGAGCCGCTGATCCCGTGCGCCCTCTCGGCCGGCTTGTTGGCGGCGACGGGCGGCGCCGGGCCGCTCGACGCGGCGCTGGCCGGCGAGATGGTGGTGCTGACCGCGTGGCAGGAGCGCGCGGACACCCTCGACGTGCCCGGCACGGCGGACGCGCCGCGGCGCTTCGTGCCGATGGCGGCCGGCGCCGACCTGTTCCTGGTTCCGGTGCGCGAGGGCGGCAAGCTGGCGCTCTACGCGCAGCCCGCCACCGGCGCCGGCGTGGCGGTCGAGCGGACGCAGGACGGCGGCAACGTCGGCACGCTGCGGCCTTCTCTCGGCGGGGCGGAGAAGGTCGCGGGCGACGCGGAGGCGGCGCTCGCCGCGGCGCTGGACGAGGCGGCGCTCGCCACCAGCGCCTACCTGCTGGGCGTGATGGAGCGCGCGTTCGGCATGACGGTGGACTACCTCAAGACGCGCCAGCAATTCGGCCGCGTCATCGGCACCTTCCAGGCGCTCCAGCACCGCGCCGCCGACCTGTCCATGCAGATCGCCTTGACGCGGGCCAGCGTGGAGGCGGCCGCGGCCTCGCTCGACGGCGGGGCCACGGGCGACGCGCGCCGGGCCGTGGTCTCGCGCGCCAAGGCCCGCGCCGCCGAAGCCTCCATGGCCGTGACGCGCGGCTGCGTGCAGCTTTCGGGCGGCATCGGCTACACGGACGATTACGACGTCGGCCTGTACCTCAGGAAGGCGATGGTGCTCGCCAACCAGTACGGCAGCGCGGCGCTGCACCGCCGCCGCTTCATGGCCCTCGTTCCGGAGAGCGACGAATGACGAGCGACGCCCCGATCATGCGCGTGCTGGAGGAGCGGCGCGGCGCCGTGCTGGTGCTGACGCTCGACCAGCCGGCGCGGCGCAACGCCCTTTCCATGCCGCTCCGCACGGCGCTGACCGCTGCGCTGGAACGGGCGCAGGGGGACCGCGGCGTGCGCGCCGTGGTCGTCACCGGCGCGGGCGACCACTTCTGCTCCGGCGGCGACATCTCCGGCATGGACGTGAAGTCGCCGCTCGAAGGGCGCGAGCGGATGCGGCAGTCGCACCAGCTCATCCGCTTGCTGGTGATGGGCGGCGTGCCGGTCGTCGCGGCGATCGAGGGCTACTGCGTCGGCGCCGGCCTGTCGCTCGCCTGCGCCTGCGACACCATCGTGGCGGCGGAGGACGCGCGGCTCGGCGCCGGCTTCGGGCGCATCGGGCTGATGGCCGACCTCGGCCTGCCGCACACGCTGCCGCACCGCGTCGGACAGGGGAGGGCGCGGCAGATCTTCCTCTACCACGAGCAGATGACGGCGGCCGCCGCCGAGCGCATCGGCCTCGTGGACCATGTGGTGCCGAAGGGGCACACGCTGGACAAGGCGATGGAGAAGGCGCGCTTCCTCGCGGAGCAGGCGCCGGGGCCGATGGCGCTGACCAAGCAGATGCTGGGCGAAGGGCTGGACCGCGCGCTGGAGCAGGAGCGCCACTTCCAATCCACGCTGTTCCTGACGGAGGATTTCGCCGAGGGCCGCGCCGCCTTCCTCGGCAAGCGCCAGCCGGAATTCAAGGGAGGCTGACACCATGGACGCGATCGCGGTGCCCCCGCCGCAGGAGCTGGACGGGCTGGACGACGAGGTGTTCCGCCAGGTCGTGCGCCGGTTCCTGCGCGACAACTACCCGGACGAGATCCGCAACCCGCCGCAGCGCCTGCATTGGGACGAGTGCAAGCATTGGTACCACACGCTGGCCGAGAAGGGCTGGCTCTGCCCCGGCTGGCCGAAGGAGCACGGCGGCCTCGGCCTCTCCCCGGCGAAGCAGATCATCCTTTCGGAGGAGTACGAGCGCTACGGCGTGGCCCGCACCCCGGACCACGGCATCGTCATGCTCGGGCCGCTGGTGATCCGCTACGGCACGGAGGAGCAGAAGAAGCGCTTCCTGCCGAAGATCCTGACCGGCGAGCACGTGTGGTGCCAGGGCTACTCCGAACCTAATGCCGGCAGCGACCTCGCCGCGCTGCGGACGGAGGCGGTGCTGGACGGCGACCACTACGTGGTCAACGGCCAGAAGACCTGGACCACGCTCGCCACCGATGCGAACTGGATGTTCCTGCTGGTGCGGACGGACAAGCAGGCCAAGAAGCAGGAGGGCATCTCCTTCCTGCTGGTGGACATGCGGACGCCGGGCATCACCGTGCGGCCCATCGTCAACATCGAGTTGCACGACGAATTCTGCGAGGTGTTCTTCGACAACGTCCGCGTGCCGAAGGAGAACCTGGTCGGCCAGATCAACAAAGGCTGGGACATGGCGAAGGCGCTGCTCGGCTTCGAGCGCATCTTCATCGGCGCCCCGCGCCAGTCCGCCTACGCCCTGTCGCGCCTGCGGATGCTCGCCGAGCGCATGGGCGTGTGGGACGACGCGGACTTCCGGGACCGCTACGCGCGGCTGCGGCTGGACCTGGAGGACCTGAAGGCGCTCTACGGCGTGTACGTGGCGAAGCTGAAGCGCGGCGAGCCGCTCGGCCCCGACGTGTCCATGCTGAAGGTGATCCAGACCGAGCTGTTCCAGCGCATCACCGACACCATGCTGGAGATCGGCGGCGAGAACGCGGGGTTGCTGGAGCCGATGGAAGGGAACCGCGACCTCAACATCGGCGGCCTGTTCATCCAGGCGCGCCCGGCGACGATCTACGGCGGCTCCAACGAGATCCAGCGCAACATCCTGAGCAAGAACGTGCTCGGCCTGCCGGGCTAGGCCCGGTCACTCGGCCGCGGCGGCCGGTTCGCCCGACGCGCGGCCGGCTTCGGGCTTCGCCGCCGGGGGCGGGG
>NZ_BAAAFZ010000012.1:33944-48954 GCF_039523795.1 Craurococcus roseus
GCAGCGGCGGCGACCCGGCGGGCGAAGGCGGTGCGGCTCCAGTGCCGTTCGGTGTTCTTGTAGCCCACCAAGCAGTGGATGGAGACGGTGCGCTGGAGTTCGCCGTGCTCCAGCACCACCGCGTCGTCCAGCGCCGCCAGGGGCTCGCGGCCGTGATCGGCGAGCAGGCCGGCGAAGGCCCGCGTCAGCATGCCGGGGCCGGTGGACAGCCACAGGATGTCGTTGTCGCCCCTGTTGATGGCTTCGACGGCCGAACGGAGCGCGCGCCCGATCAGCGGGTGGCCGGGCACCGCGCCGATGAGGTTGTTGCCGATGGTGCCGATATCCTCCTGGTAAAGCACCAAGCCCGCGCCCGGGAAGCGCAAATCCTCCAGATCGCCGACCAATCGGTCATCCGCGTCGGCGTAGTATCCGCCTTGCGAGTAGAGGTAGGCGAGCCGGAAGATGTCGGCCTTCTGCGCCGGCTGGCGGGAGCGGCGGTAGGCGGCCTGCACCTCGGCGGGGTGGAAGCGGACGAGGAAGGCGCGGGCCCGCGCGTCGTCGAAGCGCCTCAGGTCGTAGCGGGGGTACAGCTTGCCCCAGCTCCCCATGACGCGGGCGAGGTCGGGCGGGGGGCCGGCGTCGTCGTCCCAGTACTGCGCGAAGACGCGCGGGATGCGCGCCGGCGCCGCGGCCGCCGGCCTTGTCCCGAGGCGGCCCGACTGCCGCAGGGCGGTGAACAGGGCGATGGCGGCGGGCGTGTAGTCGGGGAAGCGCGCCACCAGCGACAGCAGCGGCGCGACGCGCTCCTCCGGCGCGAGCCCCTTCAAGGCGAGGAGCCCGTCCAGGGCCTGCCGGTCCAGCACGAACTCGTCGAGGAGCTGGCCGAGGTGCGTCTGCGAAATGTTGCTGGAGCGGCCTTGCAGCTTGGCGGCCGAGGAGTCCAGCCGCGACACCGCCCGCAACTGTTCCCGCGCGCCCTCGATGTCGAGCGCCAGCAGCCGCGTCTGCGCCAGGCAGATGCGCGGCCAGCCGTCGTCCTCGTTCAGTTCGATGGAGCGCGCGTAGTTCTCCTGCGCCTCGTCGAAGCGCCAGCGGTCGGCGGCCTCCAGGCCCAGCAGCAGGTGGACGCGGGCGCGGTCGAAGGTGTTGCCCACCGGGGCTTCGCCGATGCGTTCGGCGAAGTCGCCCGGCCCGCCGCGCAGCCGCTCCAGGCTGGCGCGCTCGAACCAGATGCCGAAGTGGCGCGGCCAGGTCCGCCCGGCCCGCTCCACGACGGCGAGGGCGCCGGGCCAGTCGCCGGTGCGGCGGAACAGTTCGGAGCGCTTCGCGGCGAACTCCGGCTTCGCGCCGAGGCGCGCCTCGCCCTCGTCGAGCGTGCGCAGCGCGGCGTCCAGCTCCCCAAGCTCGACGAGGGTCTGCCCCGCGGCCACGTAGGCCCACGCCGACGGCCGCGACGTCGCCATCGCCCGGCGGAACATGTCCAGCGCTTCGCCCCGCTTGTCCGCCAGACGGAAGTGTTCCCCGAGCCGCTGCAAGGTTTCGGCGCTGTCGCCGTCGAGCTCGAGCGCCCGGAAGAGCAGGCGCTCGGACGCTTCCGGCCGGCCGAGGCGGCGTTCTTCGATGGCCATTTCGACCAGGGGCCGGGGGCTGTCCGGCTTCTGCTCGGAGGCGCGGGCAAAGGCCCGGAGCGCGGCGTCCCGCCGGCCCGCCCGGCGCTCGGTGTGGCCCAGGCTGATCCAGCCCTCGACGTGGCCCGGGTCCCGCGCGAGCACGGCTTTGGCGGCCTCCGTCGCGGCGCCCAAATCGCCAAGGTTCCGCAGGGCGTCGGCCAAGGCCAAGCGCGGGCCCGGGGCGTCGGGCCGGGCCTGCGCCGCGCGGTCGAACCAAGCCGCCGCGGCGGCGCGGTCCGCCCTGGCGTTCGCGGTGTGTCCAAGCGCGACCAGGGCGCCCACATGCCCGGGGTCGTCCTCCAGGACGGCGCGGCAGGCCTCGTCCGCCTCGTCGTGGCGGCCGAGGTCGCGCAGCGCGTCGGCCAGGGCCGTGCGCACCCAGGGCGCGGGCGGCTTCCGTTCGAGCGCGGCCTGGAACAAGGGCAGCGCGCCGGCCGCGTCGCCGCGGCGCCGGAGCGAGCGCCCGAGCGCCACCAGCGCGCCCGGGTGCCCCGGGTGCTCGGCCAGCATGGCGCGACAGGCCTCGTCCGCCTCGTCGTGGCGGTTGAGATCGCGGAGCGTGTCGGCCACGGACATGAGTGCCCAGGCCTCGCGGGGCCTTTGCTGGAGCGCGTCCCGGAAGAGGGCGAGCGCGGCCTCGTGGTCGCCGGCGGCGCGGGCGGCGGTGCCCTGCTTCATGAGGTCGGCGAAGCCCGCCGGCTTGCTCGCGGGCGGCGCCGCGGCGTCGGCCGCTGGGTCATGCGCCCGGTCCGGCGCGGGGGGCGTTGCTGGATGGCCGGATGGTGCGGCTTTCCCGGTCCCCGCTGGTCCGCCGGCGCGAGCCGCCGCGAACTTTGCGGGCGACGGCAGCGGCGTCGCGCAGCGCAAGGAGAAGTTGGTGCCCGCTATCCTTACCCAGAGGCGCGTGTCGCCGGCGACGCCTCGTGCGGCCAAGCCCGCTTGTATGTCACCGGGAGCGAAGCTGAAGCCCACGTCGGATCGGTCGAAGCCCGGCCGCCGGATACCGTCGCGCCGCAGGTTGGCCGTCGTGCTCGCGACGACGGCCGCGTCCGCGCAGAGTTCTATATGGAGGGCACGTCCCGGGTCCGACAGGTCGGCAGCCCAACCCCTGATCCCGAGTCGTGGATCGCCGCCGTCGAGGTAGCCGCGGAGCTGGACAGGGCTATCGTCCGAGAGATCGGCCGAGAGCAACTGGGTGTCCATCATCGCGGAACGGCTTTGGCTATCCTCGCGCGCCACGGCGATCCGCGACGGTGGTGGTACGCAGCTTCATGGCCGAGGCGCCAAGGTCGCCTATGCACAGGCCGCACCACAAGCATCGCTCAATCCGCAACGGATCATACTGCAGATCGCGATTCATGGTGCCGTTTCCATTTTTGATGTGACGTACCGTGCAGAGCAGAACGGCTCCGAGGCTGTCCCAAGTATCGAGGTTGCGGAACGCGCTGCCCGGATCGAGCAGTGAGGGGTAATTCGTCACCACGTCGGGGTCGTCCACTCGAAGGCGGAGCGGCGAGCCTGTAGAGCGTCCCGGCCTGCCCCGCCGGCGCTACGACAACCAAGTCCAGCGCAGTCTCGGCGCGGGATTGGGCACCGCAACCATGAACGAGAAGGACCAAGCCGCGCAAAGCCCAGTGTCCTGCGCGGCTTGGATCGAACTCACGAACGGGCATACCGCCACCATGGTTGTCGGCGACTTACGTTCAGCATCCTCACTGGTCGCCTCTTTTCAGGACCTTGGCGATCCCGGCCGATGTTAGACGATCGCGGCGTCGAACCAGCCCGGCAGCTTGAACATGATTTCGGGGCGGACGTTCTGCGGGAGCCGGTAAGCCCTATGGATGATCTCGGTGCCGGCCGTCAGCGCCGCGACCTCGTTGCTGAAATGGAAGTCTGCATCTTCTTGGACAGGCCAAGTGTCATAGTTCAGGAATTTTCGCACCGTATCTGGGTACTCGGCTTTGTGGTGGGTGCGCTGTTCGTTCGCCCATTCGATGCTCCTGGTCGTGTGCAGCCTCGTCAGGTTCTGACAAACGTCCATCCAGCGCGTGTGCAGCAGGTACAAGCCACCGAAGCTGACCGGGGCGGTGCTGCCGTGGAACCCACCAGTCCAGCCTATCGACTTACGGCAGATCAGCGTCTTGCACATGGGCGCCACGAACTGCACGTGTCGGCGCTGTGCGAGTATCGGACGCGACGCGTCGTAGGGGTCCTCAACGGAAATCTTATGTACTAGGTTCAAACCATAAGCGGTGTAGAAATCGCGCTGATCACGGGCGAGGAACTCGCGTAAGCTTGCGAACTTGCGCGGATCGGCAATCAAAAGCTCATCGGCGTCTGTGTAAAGCACCACGTCGAACTCACGCAGCAACGTTCTTGCGAGATCCGTGATGAAGTTTGCCCGCTTCCCGTCGTCGAAGGGCGAGCGCGGCAGGCGGATGACAGAAGCGTTGTAGTCGATATTGGTTGTCGATCCATCGTCACTGCCATGGTCGACCACCATACAGCACCCGCCGCCAAGTTGTTTCGTGTAGTGCCTGATCCAGACCGGAAGGTTGAAGCTTTCGTTGTAAACGTTAGTGATGGCACAGACTTTCATGCCGGTATCGCTCACTTATAAAGTCCTGGAGGAGGGCCGGTCGCGCGCGTTCCGGCGGCGGTTCAGCCTGATTGTCCTTTTTGTGGCTGGGGATCGCTCGCTGCTAGGCAGCGAGCGCGGCCGATTGAGGGATGGATGCCGGTCCGGCTGCCAAGGCGAGGAGTTGGCCTGAGGGTTTGAGGCCGAGCGCTTCAATGATGCCGCAGTAGGTCGCCGCCGTTTGCGCCCTGTTTTCGTCGAATGCCTTGCCGTCGAAGCCGCTCTGGGCGAACAGTTCTTGGAGGGAGTAGCGACTCTCGATGTACTTACGAACGTCCAGGTGCGGTACCCGAAGTTGCTGAGCCAACTCGCGCGTCCGCGTGTCGTGCGTGATGCAAAGGCCCGGAAGGCCGGCTGTCACGCTCATGACCGTGCCGTGTATCCGTGTGTTGACGGAGGCCGAAAAGCGCCTGAGGTACTGCAGCCAGCCATCAACCGAGTCCGGCGCGTAGAGGTGCGTGGACAGGAAGTTGGTGAACGCCTCTTGGTCCGCACCGAAACCCATGAACTTCGTGCATTGCGCCAAGTACCTATTCTCCTCGTCGTTCAACGGCTCGCCCAACGCGGCTTTGATGAACTCGACAGGGCGCTGAACCACGTAGCTGGATCCTGGGTTCAGCCGGGCCAAGCGGACCAGTTCGCGTTCGACGCTTTGGAGGCTGTGCTTCACGCAGGAGGCGTGGATTGCGAGCGGCCCGGCCGAGAGCGCTGAGATGCGCCGGGCGAGCTCGCGCCCGAGATCATGGCGCGGATTGATGAGGATCGAAGGGCAGCCCAGAACAGTGGTGCGGGTGATGCCGAGCTGTTCGCAGACGCGGGCCGTGAACTCGCCCCTGACGCAAATCGTCGGCGTGCGTGCGGATACTTCCTTCAAAAAGTCGATCACGCCTTGCTTGACTTGCGGCGGCCGATCCTCGGACTCGGCTTGGGCCCCGATGCCAAGCAGGAAAACCGGGCGGTCGAGACCGCGCACGAGCTCGGCCAGTTGCGAGAGGTCGGCGCTTTCGTTGATGAAGTTGGCGGCGGGAATGACCAGCGCCGACACGTCCGCGGGAACCTGGTTCGGCTTGGTGTGCCAGCCCACCAAGTGAAGCTCGGCATCGAACAACAGCCGTGCCCCGTACCAGAACGCCAAGTTGCCGATGTTGAGACCGGTTTGGCGCATCAGCGCGTCGGAGTTGATGCGCCAAGGCTGCGGGACCGCGCCCACATTTTCTGCTAGGTAAGCAACCTTCATCTCACGCCTCCTTGGCGGCGAGTGCAACTTCAGGGAACCACCGCCGCGTGTGCGTCCACGCGTTCAGCAGCGTGACGTGGAACCGCCACATCCTGTCCGGCGTCACCTGCGATTGTCGCTCCAGGTGGTATAGCCGCACGCCGCGGTCCACCGCGCAGCGCAGGCCCTTGCGGCGGATGCGCAGGCACAGGTCGGTGTCTTCGAAATCGCCGATGGCGAAGTCCTCGTCGAAGCCGCCGAGCTCGCGCGCCAAGTCGGCGCGCAGCACCATGCAGGCGCCGGTGACCGCTTCCGCTTCCGCCAAGGCCGGCGCCGCTCCGCGCGGCAGCCGCCCTTTGCCGGGGTGCATCGGGAACGGCCAGTCGCCGAACTGCGGCAGGCGCTCGAAGGCCATCCCGTCGTGCTGCACCGTGCCGTCCTCGAACAGCAGCCGGGCGCCGACGACGCCGAGCGACGGGTCGGCGCGCAGGCCCTCCACCATCCGGTCGAGCCAGCCCGGCCCGTCCGGCATCACGTCCGAGTTCAGGAAGCAGACGAACTCGCCGCGGGCGTGCGCCAAGCCGACGTTGTTGGCCGGCCCGTAGCCGAGGTTCTCTTCCAGGGCGACGACGCGGAAGGGCACGCCGAAGCGCCGGTGCGCCGAGTGCGCGAGGTCGAGCAGCTCCTGCTTCCGCGCCGGCTCGTCGAGCACGTAGATGAGCTCGTGCGCGGCGAAGTCGTCCTGCGCGGACAGGAGCGCGAGCTGGTACAGCACGAAGTCCATGCGCCCGTAGAGCGGCACGATGGCGGAGCAGACGGGTTCGGGGTTGGGCTCGCCGAATTGCACGACCGCGCGCGGCCGGGGCCCCGCCAGCCGGGCGCGGTTGATGGCGACCAGGGGCGGGCCGAGCACGCGGTCGAAGGCCGGTGCGATCTCGTCCTGGGCGAGCCGGACGCTTTCCAGCACGCGCTTGACGGCCGCGTTCCCGCGGAGCTTGGGCGCGGGCAAGCCCTTGTAGCCGACCTCGCCGCCCTTCAGCTCCACCTCGACGTGGAGCGGCGCGGCGCTCTCCCCCATGCAGGCGGGCGCGTAGGCCACGAAGCCGCAGCGCGGGTCCGTCACGCCCAAGCGGGCGCCGACATCCTCCACCACGTCGGGCCGCGCCGTGCGCAGCCAGCGCTCCGACAGGGGCTCCGAGGCGAGCGCGCCGGAACGGACCCGGACGGCGGCGACGCTTTCCGTCGGGTCCAGCATCCAACCGACCAGCGCCAGGCCGTCGGGCGGCGCGAGGACGGTTTCGTCCACCTCGAATTGCACCGGGACCGGCAGGTCCGCCAAGGTGTCGTGGCCGAGGTAGGGCCGCCGCGACAGCAGCCCGAGCAGGCGGGAGCGCTGCCCGCCTTCCGCCGCCAGCAGCAGTTGGCGGGCGCGGGGCAGCAGCTCGGATTCGCGCAGGTGCACCAGCGGACGGTTGGCGGGCAGGCGCAGGCGGCGCTCGCCCACCCGCACCTCCAGCCCCCGGAAGTTGCCCACCGCCCGCCCGGGCACCTTGAGGAACGCGACCAGGCCCGTCCCGGCGCCGCCGAGGTCCGGCCGCTCGTGCCAGCAAGTGAACGCCTCGGCCGTGACCCGCGCCTGCTCGAAGTGGGCGGCGACCGCCCCGTCCCCGTCGCCCCAACGCTCGGCGGACCAGCCGCAGAAGAGCCAACCGCCGGCCGCGGCCGCGTAGCCGAAGAAGTCCACGAAGCCGTCTTGGGTCTGCGCGGCCGGGGCCTCCGCCGGGCCGGGGCGGGGGGCGGCGGCCGCGTCCATCCGTGTCGCGTGCGGGGGCGCCATGCGTCAGACCGCCAGCAGCGCGCCGGAGTGGTGGCGCACGGTGAAGGTCCCGCCCTCGCCCGCGATGAAGCGGGACGGGCCGAGCCGCGACGGCGCGCAGCAGGCGGTGATGGCCGCCGCCCCTTCGGGGGCGCGCAGCCGGTGCATGGTGCCTGGCCCCACGAGCACCAGGTCCAGCGGACCGATCTCCACGTGCTCCACCGACAGCGCGTGCTGCAGGGCGACCTCCACGCCGGCGGCGGCGCCGGCCACCAGCCAGCGCGAGCGGCCGCCCGCCGTGAACTCCGGCAGCTTGTGGCTGTCGCGCGCGACGTCGAGCAGCACCGGCTCGTTGCCGATGCAGGCGACCACCGCGACGCATTCGGCCGGGGACGGCAACGCCTCGATCGCGCTCGGCTGGACGAAGGCGCCGCCGCCGCCGCCGCGGGTGAGCGCCGCGCGGTAGATGACCGGGTTGTCGTCCAGCGCCGCGCGGAGGACGCGGAGGGCGACGTCGCGGAACACGACGCCGGGCAGCGCGCCCAGCAGCCGGTGCGCGGCCTGATCCGACCGCGGGTCGAGCGGGCGCCCGCCCTCGAGCGAGTCGACGAGCGCCAGATCGGCGGCACCGAAACCGGTCGGCGCGAGGGCGCTCTTCAACACCACGTAGCCGTCGCCGACTATCGACCTGAGCGCGGGAACGAGGTCGGCGGGCGTCGCGCCCGAGGCGACCCGCCCGGCGAGCAGCCGCGGGGCGTCCGTTCGGTCGGTCCACAGGCCCCCGAAGACGCTGCGGTGCCTCCCCGCCCCCGGGGAGCGCGCGTGCAAAGCCCGGAAGTACTCGCCGAAGCCGGTCAGGTTGGTGCGCGGCAGTTCCACGTCGCCGCCTTGCGGCCGGATCGACACGAACGGCAGCGCCTCGGGGTCCAACGCGTCGTAGAAGGCGATCCGGAAACCGCAACGGCCGTCGCCGAGCCCGGCGGAAGCGAGGTCCGGGCGCGAGAGGTCCGCCGGGGCGTCGCCGATGACGCGGCCGTCGAGCATGGCTTGCACGACCACGGGGAGGCCCCGGTCGCCGTCGAAGATCCAGCCCGAAGCGCCTTCGACGTCGAGGCTGTCGACCGATCCGCGCAAGCTCATGCGATTGCTTCCTCTTGGGGTGCCGCGGCAGGCCGGCGCGACTCGAGAAGCCTGCTGTAGAGGCGTCGCGTCGCCCGCGTGGTTTCGCGGAGCGACGGCGGTGTGGCCATGGTCGCCTGCAGCGCCGCCAGCCTTTCCGGCTGCGCGGCGAGGCGCTTGAGGAGCGCGGCGAGCGCGTGCGCGGAGCCGGCGCGGAAATGGAAGCCGTCCAACCCGTCACGCACCTTCTCCGCCATGCCGCCGATGTCGGAGCAGACGACCGGGCGCCGGTTGAGAAGCGCCTCCTGGATGACCAGGGGCGAGTTCTCCCACCAGACGGAGGGGACGAGCACGGCGTGCGCCGACCGCATCAGTTCGTGCACGCGCGCGTTTTCGTAGGGTCCGCAGTGGCGGAGGTTCGCCGGCGTGTCCTCGAGGCGCTTCTCGAAAGCCGCGCGGAATTCCGGGGGCTGGCCCGAATAGTCGCCATGCACCTCGATGCGCAGGCCGGCGACCCCGTCCTTCTCCAGCAACGCCGCGGCGTCGAACAGGACGTCGATGCCTTTCAGGCGCGAGATCTGGCCGAAAAAGGCGAACACCACCTCGTCGCCGGGGGCGGGCGGCGGCGACAGGGCGTCGGGGCCCGCTTCGGGCATCCCGTTCTCGATCACGGAGACGGTCGCCGGATCGAGGCCCCACGCGACGTAGCGCTCGGCCAGGAACCGGCTCGGGGAGACGAAGTGGTCGACCAAGCGGAAGAAGCGTTTGATGTAGAGTTCGCGCAGGAAGAAGTCCTGCTCGGAGCGCTCGGGGAAGCACCGGGCGCAATCCCGCGGGCCGGAGCGCTCGCACAGGCCGAAACCCGGGCGCTTCACCATTTGGCCGAAGTGGTTGCAGATGGCCAGGTACTCGTGGAGCGTCAGCACGATCCGCGCGTCGGGCAGAGCGCGGCGGATGCCCAGCAAGGCCTCGACGCCGAAGTTCGTGTAGTGGTGCAGGTGCACCACGTCCGGCCGTAGCTCTTCGAGCAAAGCTCCCAGCTCGGCGGGGAACTCCGGATCGGGGTTCGCATGGATCCAATGGTCGAAGCCCGTGCCGGTGTAGACGAACTCGTCTTGGCCGAAGGGCTGCTGGAGGCGCGCGCCCAGCCGCTCCGGGAAGCGGCCGCCGCTCGCGGCGAGGAACCAAGCCTTGACGCCCGGCTCCTCCCTCAAAGCGCCGTAAAGCTGGTAGGCCGCGATCTCGGCGCCGCCGCGCGAGGCCTTGGGGTGCATGTGCGACAGCACGAGCACGCGCGCTGGCGCTCGCCGCGCCCTTGCCGCTTGGCGCATGACGCCAGGAACCCGAATCACTTCCGGGACGGCCGGTGCGGCGGGGGCACTTTCGAGTTCCATGTCGCTGGTCGCGCCGCTCACGCCACGGCCGATCGATGGGTGAGGGTCCGTCCGAGGCCGATCCCGCCGACGGGCAGACCGGCGGCTGGACGGGGCGTCTCGGGCGAAGGGGGTTGTGGGCGCGCAGACGCCGTTGCGCTGGCCAGCCCTTGGGTGGCTTGCGCACGCTGGGCCACGACACCCTGAACCACAACCCTTGGGAGCATCGGGCGACCCCTGCTAACTCCGCTGCGTATACCCAGGGATCGAGACACACACAATCGTTAAGTCACATTATCAGGAGATCATAATCCATTATTCCGCACTCGTCACTGAGTCGGGATAGCTACTTTATCGGACTCGCAACATACGAGGGCAGCAGAATAAGGAATACCACCGCTGTTCCGACACAATACTACCGGAACCGGCAAGCTTGCCGTTTCGGAATCGCTGAAGTTTTGTTTACTGGACGTTATTATTTCGATACTCGATCTTCCTGCCGCGGTTCCAACTCCGAGACGCGCAGGAAAGAACGGAAAAGATGGTCGAGCTGGTCAGAAACGATCTCGAGTTCATCCTGAGGCAGATCAAGATCGCCGAAGCGCACTCGGGCGGCACGCCGTTGACGGCAATCCGCGTCGACGCCCAGGGCAACGTCGTGACCGACTCCGGCGCGCCGTCCACGCCGGCGATCCCGGCTAACCTCTCCCCCTATGGGCTGCGGACCATCGACGGCAGCTACAACAACCTCGTGGAAGGCCGCGAGCAGTGGGGCGCCGCGGACAACCCATTCCCGCGCATCACGCAGCCCGACTACCGCAACGAGGGCGATGACGCGATGCCGCCGGGCTACGTGCCAGGCAACAACAACGACTACGGCACGCCGGGGAATGTGGTCGACGCCGATCCCCGGATCATATCCAACCTAATCGTTGACCAAACCCTGGAAAACCCGGCGGCGATCTACGCGGCGTTGACACACACCGGCGTGACGGGCGCGGCGCTGACACAGGCGCTGAACGAAATCAGGGCCGCCTACGCCGCGGTGAAGGCCGCGACGACCGAAGAAGCCAGGGCCAGCGCTCAAGCCGCGCTCAACGCCTCCCTCGGCGAACACGGCGTGGAGATGGACGGCAAGAGCGTCATCATCCCGAACGTGGCGCCGGACGAGGGCCTGTCGGCGCCATACAATGGCTGGTTCACCCTATTCGGCCAGTTCTTCGACCATGGTCTCGACCTGGTGAACAAGAACGGCGGAACGGTCTTCATCCCGCTCGCCGCGGACGACCCGCTCTACAACCCGGCCAGCCCGCAGACCAACTTCATGGCGCTGACCCGGACCACCGGGAACGGCGAGAACACCGTCACCCCTTGGGTCGACCAGAACCAGACCTACACCTCGCACGCCTCGCACCAGATGTTCCTGCGCGAGTACGCGATGGTGGACGGCAAGCCGCTGGCCACCGGCAAGCTGCTCGAAGGGGACCGCGGCCTCGCCACCTGGGCCGACGTGAAGCAGCAGGCCCGTGAGATGCTCGGCATCGACCTGACCGACGCCGACCTGGGCAACATCCCGCTCTTCGCGGTCGACCAGTACGGCGAGTTCATCCGCGGGCCGAACGGCTTCCCGCAGCTCGTGGTCGGCCTCGGCGCTGACGGCAAGTTCGGCGGCGGCGACGACGTGCTCGTCGAAGGCAACCCCGCGGCCCCGGTCAACCCGGCCGCGGTCGGCGCCTTCCGCACCGGCCACGCCTTCCTCGACGACATCGCCCATGCCGCGAAAACGGTGAACGACCGCGGGCAGAAGATGTACGCGGACCACGACGACGCCCCGGGCCTGGGCGTCACCCTGATCGACAACCCGAACTACGACCCGCTCCTGCCGGTGAGCAGCGCCAACCCGCTGAAGGTCGGCGTCAACCCCGAGTTCAACCCCAACCAGCCGGTCAGCGCCACGAATCCGCAGTACCTCTCGGCCAGCCGCTTCTACGACGACGAGTTGCTCGACGCGCACTACGTCACGGGCGACGGCCGCGGCAACGAGAACATCGGCCTCTCGGCGGTCCACCACATCTTCCACTCGGAGCACAACCGCACGGTCGAGCAGGTCAAGGTCCGGGCCGTCGAGTCCGGCGACCTCGCCTTCCTCAACGAGTGGCTCCTGGTGGACCTGCCGGCCGGCGCCGCGCTGCCGCCGGCGGGCGACGCCGAGGCCATTAAGGCCTTCGCCGCCACCCTTTCCTGGGACGGCGAGCGCCTGTTCCAAGCGGCGCGCTTCACGACCGAGATGCAGTACCAGCACCTCGTGTTCGAAGAGTTCGCCCGCAAGGTCCAGCCGGACGTGGACGCCTTCGTCTTCAACCCGTCGGTCGACATCAACCCGGCCATCTTCGCCGAGTTCGCCCACGTCGTGTACCGCTTCGGCCATTCCATGCTGAACCAGCAGGTCGCAGCCACCGGCGCCGACGGCAGCGACCAGGGGATGGACCTGTTCCAGGCCTTCTTGAACCCCCTCGCCTTCGGGTCGGGCACGGTCAGCCACGAGGTCGCGGCCGGCGCCATCATCCGCGGCATGACCAGCCAGGTCGGCAACGAGATCGACGAGTTCGTCACCGACGTGCTGCGCAACCAGCTCGTCGGCATCCCGCTCGACCTCGCGGCGCTGAACATCGCCCGCGGCCGCGAAACCGGCATCCCGTCGCTGAACGAGGCCCGCGCCCAGTTCAAGAGCGCCGCGAACGGCGACACCCAGCTCGACCCTTACACGAGCTGGCTCGACTTCGCGCTGAACCTCAAGAACCCGGCATCCATCGTCAACTTCGTCGCGGCCTACGGCACGCACGCCACCATCACGGGCGCCGCCACCGTCGAGGCCAAGCGCGAAGCGGCGATGAAGCTGGTCTTCGGCGACCCCTCGCTGAACGAGGCCGACCGCCAAGCCTTCCTCAACGGCACGGGCCTCTACGCGGACAAGCTGGGCGGCCTCGACGACGTCGACCTCTGGGTGGGCGGCCTGGCCGAGAAGAAGATGGCGTTCGGCGGGATGCTGGGCTCTACCTTCTCCTTCATCTTCGAGCTCCAGCTCGAGAACCTGCAGAACGCCGACCGCTTCTACTACCTCTCGCGCGTCCAGGGCCTGAACCTGCTCAACGAGCTGGAGAACAACTCGCTGGCCAAGATGGTGCTCAACAACACCGATCTCGGCGAGACGGGCTATGCCCTCCCCGGCGACATCTTCTCGGTGCCCGACCACGTCGTGTACCTCGACCGCGCCCAGCAGGCGAGGTTCGGGCACGTCGACCCGCAGCACGACAACCCGTTCCTCGAGGCCGTCTCCAAGATGGTCGAGCGAAGGGACACCAACGGCGACGGGGTCGACGAGTACGTCCGCATCAACAGCAACGACCACTTCCTGATCCAGGGCACCGACGGCGACGACCACATCATCGCCGGCGGCGGCGACGACAGCGTTTGGGCGCGCAAGGGCAACGACCGCATCGAGGCAGGCTACGGCGTGGACAAGATCCACGGCGGCCAGGGCGACGACATCATCACCAACTCCGGCACCGACATCGGCGAAACCGACATGCTGCACGGCGAGGAGGGCAACGACGCCATCCACGGCGGCAGCGGCCTCGCGCTGATCTTCGGCAACCAGGGCCACGACTACATCGTCACCGGCCCGGACGGCAAAGAGGCCTTCGGCGGCACCGGGAACGACTTCATCCTGGGCGGCGAGGGCGCCGACTTCCTGCTCGGCAACGAGGGCGACGACTGGATCGAGGGCGGCGGCGGCTTCGACGGCATCGCCGGCGACAACTCCGAACTGCTCTTCAACTCGCCCATCATCGGCCACGACGTGATGTTCGCCGGCGCGGACGAGCAGGACTTCGACGCGGAGTCCGGCGACGACATCATGGTCCAGGGCGAAAGCGTCATGCGCAACGAGGGCATGTTCGGCTTCGACTGGGCCATCCACAAGGGGAACCGGGAGGCGGCCGACTCCGACCTGCTCACCCGCATCTTCACCACCGACGAGGCGGACATCCTCCGGGACCGCTTCGACCAAGTGGAGGCGCTGTCAGGCTGGGAGAAGAACGACGTCCTCAGGGGCGACAACCGCACCAATGTCGGGCCTGGGGACGGCGAAGTCGATCCGGACACCGGCTTGGTTGAGGGTCGCCTCGACAACAACGAGCTGTCGCACGCCGGCGTCGACCGCATCGCTGGCCTGCGCGCCCTCCTGGGCGACATGATCGCGGCGGCGCCCACGGCGCCGGGCGCCGACCTGGAGAGGGCCGTGGCCTTCGACGCCGGCAACATCCTGCTCGGCGGCGGCGGCAGCGACACGATCGAGGGCCGCGGCGGCAACGACCTCATCGACGGCGACGCTTGGCTCAACGTGCGCATCCGGGTGCGCGATGCCAGCGGGAACGAAATCGGTTCGGCCGAAGGCATGACCGGCGCGGTCATCGGCAGCGGCGGAACCGCCCTTTACGGCGGCAAGTCCCTCACCGCGTTGATCTTCGACCGGACGATCAACCCCGGCCAGATCTCCATCGCCCGCGAGATCCTGAAGGACGATGGCGCCGACGACACCGACGTCGCCGTGTTCCGCGGCAACCGGTCCGAATACACGATCACAAGCCTCGGCGACGGGTCGTTCAGGGTGGTCCACGCCAACCCGGTGCAGCCCGGTAGCGTCTTCGACGACGGCACAGACACGCTTCGAAACGTCGAACGGGCGAGGTTCGCCGACCAGACCGTCATCTTGAACACCCCGGCCAGCGGCAGCCCGATCATCAGCGACGCCACCCCGACAGAGGGCCAAGCGCTGACGGCCTCGGTGGCCGGCATCTCCGACGTGGACGGGCTGCCCCCGCTCAGCGGCTTCCGGTATCAGTGGCAATCGCTCAATGGCGCCACCTGGACGGACATCGCCGGCGCGACCGGCGCGTCCTTCACGCCGCTCCAGGCCCAGGTCAACCACCAGCTCCGGGCCGTGGTCAGGTTCACCGATGGCGGGGCCACCACCGAGACCTTGATCTCCGCGGCAACGGCGGTCGTGGGCGACCTCTTCAATGGCGGCGTCGGCAACGACAACCCCACTTTGACGGCCGGGGCCGACAAAGCCTTCGGCGACGGCGGCGCCGACACGCTGCTGGGCGGGGCCGGGGACGACACGCTGGACGGCGG
>NZ_BAAAFZ010000013.1:0-18211 GCF_039523795.1 Craurococcus roseus
GGCCGCCCCTGCCGCCCCGGCGGACGAGCCCGCGGCGGTGGCCCGGCTGCGGGCGCTGCTGGGGCCGGACACGGCCCTGACCTACCGTTCGGCCGAGACGCTCGACCCGGCGCGCGGGAGCGCGCGGCTGCTGGGCGTTTCCATGGACGGGCGCGGGCGGCGCGTGGCCATGGAGGAACTCACGCTAGACGGGCTGCGCGACGACGGCGTCGGCGAGGCCACCGCCCGCGCCGTAACGGTGCGCGACGGCCGGAACAACGCCGCCGTCGCGCGGCTCCGGCTGGCCGGCCTTTCCGTGCGGCGCCCGCCGCCCGGCGCCGAGGTCAGGCCGGACATGGTGCGGCTGGACGCGCTGCGGATCGAAGGGCTGCGCATGACCGGCGCCTCGGACGCCACGGTGGCCGAGTTCTCCGTGGAGGAGTACGGCGCGGGGCGGACCGGCCGCGTCTCGATGTCCGGCTTCGACATGCGGGTGCCGGGGTCGGGCAACCGGGTCGCGGCTGCGCGCGCGGCGGTGCGGGGCCTGGACCTGGCGGCGGCGCTCACCGCCTTGGCGGCGTCCGAGCAGCCGCCGCGGACCCCCGGCGGCACCTTCGGGCTGGAGGTCGAAGGGGTTTCGGTCCGGCAAGGCGCGCGGGCCCTGGGCGGCTTCGGCGCGCTCCGCATCGCCGCCGAAACGCCGCTGGCCGGGCCGGAGAGCGGCACCTTCGCCTTGCGGGACCTGCGGATCGAGGCGTTCCCCGGCACCGCCGACTGGCTCCGCCGCCTGGGCTACGACGCTGTGATGGCGGACCTGACCGGGGAAAGCCGCTTCGACGGCGCGGCCGGCCGGCTGGAACTCGGCTCGGTTTCGCTGGCCGTGCGGGAGATGGGCGCCATCGGGCTTTCGATGGTGCTGGACGGCGTTTCGCAGCGGTCCGCTGCGCGCCGGTCGGCCGATTTCGAGGCGGCGCGGCTGGTGTCGGCGACGCTGCGCTACGTGGACCAGTCGCTCTACGCCCGCTACGTGCGCCAGCAGGCACGGGAAAGCCGCGTGCCGGAGGAGCAGGTGCGGCGGCAGCACGCCGACACGGCGGAGATGATGCTCGGCTCGTTCGGCCAGGGCGCGGCCGGGATGGACGCGGTGCGCGCCGCCGTGGCGCGCTTCCTGCGCGGCGAGGCGCGCGAGGTGGAGGTGACGGCGCGGCCGAGGGAGCCGCTGCCCCTCGGCGAGATGAGGGGCAAGCCCGGCGAACCGCCGGACGCGGCGGTGCTGGACCGCTTGGGGCTGGAGGCCGCGACGCGGTAGGGCGGGCCGGCCTCGGTGCCGCGCGAGACATTGCAACGGCCGCGAGGCAAGCTTGGATCGGTCGGAACGACTGGTCGAAAGCCTCGCCATGCGCGAAGTTCAGGCATCCTCGCCCTTCGCAACAAGCTCAAGAGCAAGATCACCGTCGAGGATATCTTCTCTTCGATCCGCGAGGGCCGCAAGTATTGACGGTTTTCGTCCTCGACGCCCCCACTGCGATCGCGTGGATTCTGGAAGACGAACGGCATCCAACGGCGACGGAAGCGCTCGCCAGCCTCCGCGCCAAAGACCAAGCCCGCGTACCGACGTTGTGGTGGTTCGAGGTGCGGAACGCGCTCGTCGCCAACGAGCGGCGCGGCCGGTTGGGCGAAGCCGACACGGCCGCTTTTCTGCGTGATCTCGGCCGCCTCGCCATCGACGTGGACCGCTCCCCGGATGAAACCGCGCTGCTCACCCTCGCCCGCCGGCACCGGTTGACGGCGTACGATGCCGCTTACCTCGAACTGGCGCGGCGCGAGGGCTTGCCGCTGGCGAGCCTCAACGGCGACCTGCGGAAGGCGGCGCCCGCCGACGGGGTGCCGCTGCTCGGCGCGTGAGGCTGGGCATCGAGCGGTCAACCGCCGGCCGCGCCGGCCTCGTCCTTCTCCTGCCCCTGCGCCTGGTGCGCCGCCAGCGCGGTGAGGTTGACGATGCCGCGCGCGGTCACGCTCGGCACCAGCACGTGGACGGGCTTGTTCATGCCGAGCAGCACCGGGCCGAGTTGCAGGCCGTCCGCCGCCGCCTTCAGCAGGTTGAAGGAGATGTTGGCGGAATCGAGGTTGGGGAAGACCAGCAGGTTCGCCGTGTCCGTCAGCGCGCTCTCGGGCACGGCGCGGGCGCGGATGGCGGGGACCAGCGCCGCGTCGGCGTGCATCTCGCCGTCCACCTCAAGGTCCGGCTCACGGGCGCGGAGCAGCTTCAGCGCTTCCCGCATGGTCCGGGCCGAGGGCGCCTGCGACGCGCCGAAGGAGGAGTGCGAGACGAGGGCCACCTTCGGGACGATCCCGAAGGCGCGCACCTGCTCGGCGGCGAGGCAGGTCATCTCGGCGACCTGCTCCGCCGTGGGCTCCACCAAGAGGTGGGTGTCCACGAAAAACAGGGTGCCGGAAGGGATGATGACGGCCGAGAGGGCGTAGACGCGCCCGACGTCCGGCCGCTTGCCGATGATGTCGAAGGCGTAGTGCCACTGGTTCATCCAGTTGCCGCTGCCGCCGCAGATGGCGGCGTCCACCAACCCGGCTTCCAGCAGCAGGGACGCGGCGACGGTGGGGCGGGTGCCGATGCGCCGCGCCGCGGCCTCCGGCGGCACGCCTCGCCGGCCGACCTTGCGCTGGTAGAGCTTCACCAGCGGCTCGAAGGTTTCGCGGTCCTTGGCCGGGTCGAGGACCTGCACGGATTCGGACAGGTCCATGCGCAGGCCCATGGCGCGGCAGCGGGCCTCGATCACCTCGCGGCGGCCGATCAGCACCGGCTCGGCGATGCCCTCGTCGAGCACGGTCTGCACGGCGCGGAGCGTGCGCTCGTCCTCGCCTTCCGAGTAGGCGACGCGCATCGCGGTCTGCCGCGCCGCCTCGAAGATCGGGCGCATCAGGTAGCCGGTGCGGAAGACGAAGCGCTCCAGCTCGCGCCGGTACTGGGCGAAGTCCTCGATGGGGCGGCGGGCGACGCCGCTCTCCATCGCGGCGCGGGCGACGGCGGGCGCGATCTCCAGGATCAGGCGCGGGTCGAAGGGCTTGGGGATGATGTAGTCGGGGCCGAACACCGGCGCGTTGCCGCCGTAGGCCGCGGCTACCACCTCGCTCGCCTCCACGCGCGCCAGGCGGGCGATGGCCTCGGCGGCGGCGATCTTCATGGCCTCGTTGATGGCCGTCGCGCCCACGTCCAGCGCGCCGCGGAAGATGAAGGGGAAGCAGAGGACGTTGTTGACCTGGTTCGGGTAATCGGAACGGCCGGTGGCGACGATGGCGTCCGGCCGGACGGCGCGCACCGCTTCGGGCAGGATCTCGGGGTCCGGGTTGGCCAGCGCCAGCACCAGCGGCTTCGGCGCCAGCCTGGGCAGCCATTCGGCCTTGAGCACGCGCGGGGCGGACAGGCCGAGGAACACGTCGCAGCCCTCCAGCACCTCCTCCAGCCGGCGGGCTTCGGTGTCGCGGGCGTAGCGGGCCTTGTAGGGGTCCATGCCGCTGCTCCGGCCCTTGTAGACCACGCCCTCGATGTCGCAGACGGTGACGTTCTCGCGCCGCAGGCCGCGCTCCACCAGCAGATCGAGGCAGGCCAGCGCCGCGGCGCCGCCGCCGGTGTTGACCAGCTTGACCTCCGAGATGTCCTTGCCTTGCAGGATCAGCCCGTTCAGCACCGCGGCGGCGACGATGATGGCGGTGCCGTGCTGGTCGTCGTGGAACACCGGGATGCGCATCCGCTCCCGCAAGGTGCGCTCCACCTCGAAGCACTCGGGCGCCTTGATGTCTTCGAGGTTGATGGCGCCGAAGGAGGGCTCCAGCGCGGCCACCACCTCGATCAGCTTCGCCGGGTCGCGTTCGTCCACCTCGATGTCGATGGAGTCGATGCCAGCGAACTTCTTGAACAGGACGGCCTTGCCCTCCATCACCGGCTTGGAGGCGAGCGCGCCGATGGCGCCGAGGCCGAGCACGGCGGTGCCGTTGGTGACAACAGCCACCATGTTGCCGCGCGCCGTCAGCTCCCAAGCGGCGTTCGGGTCGGCGGCGATGGCTTCGCAGGCGGCGGCGACGCCCGGCGAGTAGGCGAGGCCGAGGTCGCGCTGGGTCGCCATGCGCTTGGTCGGCTCGACCGCGAGCTTCCCGGGCCGCGGCAGGCGGTGGTAGTCGAGCGCGGCCTTGCGGAAATCCTCGTCCATCCCGTGTGCTCCCGTGCTCCGGCCAAGAGTAACCGGGATGAAGAAAGGGCGCGACCGAGCGGCGGTGCGCCGCGCCGGTGCCGTGACGCGGCGGAGCGGCCGTGGAGCTTGGCATGAATATAGGAAAATATTCACGAAGTTTCGCCGGTGTTGTCGGGCGGGGCGGGACGCGGACCTGGACGGGCGAAGCGGCGTGCACGGGCCGCGCTCGGATGGTGCTTGCCGGCCCCTGCCGGGCGCGATGCCGAGTTCCGCTGGAACGCCCCCGCGCGCTGCGCGGGCTGCGGGCGCTCCGGCCGAGCGGGCACCAGCCTTGGCGGCCGGGGCGGAGGGTTTCCGGCTCGTCCTCCCGCCACGACGGTCACGGCGAGCCGGGAATCCTCCGCTCCCCAACCAGGCCCTCCCGTTTCACGAGGCTTGGCGAGGGACGGCCCGCGGTGCCGCTGGCCGCGCGAGCAGCGCTGGCCTGAACAGCAGGGTGATGGCGAGTTCCCACCCCAGCGCGATCATCAGCAGCTTGCCCATGCTGGCTGTGCCGGGATGGCTCGACAGCCAAAGCGCGCCGAACGCGGTCGCGGTCGTCAGGGCGCTGAAGACGACGGCGCGCGCAAGGCTGGAGTGCAGCAGGCCGGCTTCCCCGGCGCGCCAGGCCAGCACGAAGTAGATGTTGAACGCGACGCCGATGCCGATCAGCAGGGGCAGCGCGATGACGTTGGCGAAGTTGAGCGGCTGGCCCAGGAGGACGCAGGTGGCGAGCGTGAGCACGCCGCTCAGCAGGACCGGCAGCATCGCGACGGCGACGTCGTAGGCTCGGCGGAACGCGACGAACAGCAGCGCGGCGATCGCGGCCCCGGACAGCGCCGCCGCTTGCAGGAAGGCGGCCACGATGCTGTCGCCCGCCTCGCGGATGATGACGGGGGTGCCGGTCGCTTCGGGAGCGACCGCCTGGACCGCGCTCGAAAAGCGCCGGAGGTGCGCGTTGTCCGCGGCGGCGCCCGACGGGAACACCATGACCCGGGCGCGGCCGTCCTGCGCGATCCAGTCCGCCACCAGGTCGGGCGGCAGGTCTTCCCGCGTCACGGTGCCCGCTTGGAGGAGGTTGCGCGCCTGCCGGAGCAGGACTTCGAGCGGGTCGAGGACGGCGCCGGCGGCCGCGGCGCGGAGCCTCGGCGCGCCATCCGCGAGCCGGTCCAGGGCGGCGGCGAGGCGGCGCGCTTCGGCCCCCGCCCGGTCGTCCGCCCCCGCCGCGGCACGGCGGAGGCCCGCCGCCGTGCCGCGGAGGCTCTGAACCACCTCGGCGTCCGAGGGCGCCGCCCGCACCTCGACCGGGTCGAAGGTGGGCGCCAGCAGCGCGGCGGCGTCCCCGATGAGGGCCAGCTTCTCCTCCTGCCGGGCCGGGACGAAGCTGCTGAGCGTGACCGCGTGCGACACCTCCGGCAGGGCGGACAAGCGCCGGGCCAGCGCGTCGGCCTCCGCGAGCGAAGGGGCGAGGACGTCGATCGTGTTCGGCGTCCGGTCGGGGTCCGCCATCAGGTCCGCGAGCGTGGCCATCGATTCCACCTGCGGATTCCTGAGGTGCAACGGGTTGAAGTCGAACCGCAGCATCGGGAGCAGCGCGACCGAGGCCACCGCGGCCGCCGCGCCGGCGCCCAGCACCCGCCGGCGGTGGCGTCGGAGTTGCGCCTCGACCGGCGCCAGCAGGGCGAGGCCGCCCTCGACCGCCCCGCCAGGCGGGGGTTGAAGGAGCACCAGGAGCGCGGGCAGGAAGGTGACGCTCGTGACCAGCGCGACGAGCATGCCGACGCCCGCGATCGCGCCGAGCTCGGACACGCCGGTGTAGCTCGTCGGGAGGAAGGCGAAGAAGCCGGCGGCGATGGCCAGCGCCGCGAGCGCCAGCGGCCTGCCCAGGCCGGCGCCGGTGGCCACCAGCGCGTCCACCAAGGAGGGCTGCGACAGCCGCTGGGCGCGGCACCGGACGCAGACCTGGATGGCGAAATCGACGCCCAGCCCGACGAACAGCGGGATGAAGGCCACCGAGATCAGGTTCAGGCGGCCCACCGCCAGCAGTCCGAGCCCGGTGGTGACGACCAGGCCCAGGAGGGTGGTGGCCACGATGGCAGCGACGAACCGCACCGAGCGCACCGCCAGCCACAGCACCGCCAGCAACGCCAGGACCATGGCGCCTGTCAGCGCCGCCGCGTCGTCCGCGAGCGTCGCGAACTCCTCGTCGGCCAGCGGCACCGGGCCGGTCAGGCGCAGGCGGACGCCGTGGTCGGCGTCCAGGTTCAGCTCCCGCGCCGCCGCGCGCACAGCGGCGCTCGCCGCGGCGCCCGGCTCCAGCGCCCCGTAGTCCAGCACCGGCTGGACGAGGACGAAGCGCCGCGTGTCGTCGCGCGCGCCCGCCGGCGTCCCGGCGATGAGCCGGCGCCACGAAAAGGCGGCGGGCCCGCCCTCGGCCGCGGCCGCGAAGGCGTCGGCGAACGCCGCCACGGCGGGCTCGAGGTCGCCCAGCCGCGCTTGGCCGCTCCTGACGCCCTCCAGCGCGGTCGACAGGCTTGCCATCACGCCGCGGAGGCTCGGGTCCGCGGCCAGGGTGCCGAGGAAGGGCTGCGCCGCGATGAGCTGCTCGGTCGTCGCCTGCACCTCGGCGAGCGGCAGCAGGAGCAGCCCGTTGCGTTCGAAGAAGGGGCCGCCCTCCGGTTGCGTCGCTCCGCGGATGCGGCGCGCGTCCTGCCGGAGCCTGGCCGTCAGCGCGGACGACGCGGTGTCGGCCAGTTCGGGCGTCGCGGCGTCGATGACGGCGACGATCGAATCCGCGTGCTGGGGGAAGGCGGCGTTGAACGCGATCCTGTGCCGCCGCCATTCCAGATCCGGGGAGATCAGCTCGGCCGTGTCGGTGGTGATGGCGAAGTTGCGCGCCGTGTAGACGAGCGCGGCCGCCGCCAGCACCAGGCCGAGCAGCAGGACGGCCCAGGGCCTGCGGCAGCTCGCTGCGACGATGCGGCCGCCGAGCGGCATCGCGCCGGTCACCCGGGCGCCCGGTCGTCGGGGTGCGGGGAGCCGGGCTGGCAGACGTCGCGGCGCCGCGCACGTACGGGCCACCGGCCCCGCCCCGCGGGACCGACCGCAAGCGCGGGCGGGTTGCCCGTGGCAGGCATTGCCGCTCTAATCACGCGCCGGCCGGCCACCCCGGGACCGCCAACAGACGCCGCACAGGTGGCATGACGTGAGCAACAACACCCTCATCCATCGCATCGTCCGTCCCGTTGTCCGCCGAATCGCGCGCACGCGAATCACCCCCAACCACATCACGACGCTGCGTCTGCTCACGGGAACCGCGGCCGCGCTCGCCTTCGCTCAAGGGGAGGGCCCGTGGCTGGCGATCGGCGGCGGCATCTTCATGCTGTCCATGCTCTTGGACCGCGCCGACGGGGAGCTCGCGCGCCAGACCGGCCGCGCGAGCGTGGGCGGACACCGCTACGACTTGGTGAGCGACTGTACCTCCAACGTCCTCGCCTTCATAGGGATCGGCGTCGGCGTCGCCCCGGCGCTCGGAGTCCTGGGGCCTCTGCTCGGCGTCATCGCCGGCGCGGGGATCGGTGCGCTGTTCTGGCAGATCAACGCGCAAAGGCTCGTGGAACTCCGGCCCTACAGCGCTTGGGGCGACCGCTTCAACGCGGACCCGGACGACGCGTTGGTCCTCGTTCCGCTGCTCCTCTGGATCGGCGCCGCGGTGCCCACCTTGATCGCGGCCGCGGTGGCCACGCCGCTCGCCGCGCTCTGGATCGGCTTCACCGGATCGCGGGCCGCCGCCGCCGAGAAATGAGGACACGCGGCGTTCGCCACCGAGCGGTCAAGCGGCGCGCGCCGCTTCCGCCACGGCGACCAGGAGCCGGTCGAAGTCGTGCCGGTCGAGCGCGCCGATGCAGCCGATGCGGAAGGTCTCGGCCTGGGTCAGCTTGCCTGGGTAGATCAGGAAGCCCCGGGCCGCGAGCGCGTCGTAGAAGGACGCGAAGCGCAACGGCGGGCGGCGGTCCGGCATGCGGAAGGTCACGATGATCGGCGCTTGCCATGCTTCCTCAAGATAGGGTTCGAAGCCGAGGCGGCGCATGCCGGACAGCAGCGTGCGGCAATTCTCCGCGTACCGCGCGAGCCGGGCCGGGGGGCCGCCCTCCGCTTCGAGGCGCCGCAGCGCCTCCGCCAGCGCCGCCGCGACCTGCACGGGCGGGGTGAAGCGCCACTGCCCGTCCTTTTCGAAGCCGCGCCACTGGTCGTGCAGGTCGAGGCTCACGGAGGGGCTGACGCCGGCGCAGCGCGCCAGGGCCGCCTGCTCGACCAGCGCGAAGCCGATGCCCGGGACGCCCTCCAGGCACTTGTTGGAGGACGCCATGACGGCCGTCACCGGCACGGAGCGGAGGTCGATGCCGATGGCGCCGAAGCTGCTCATCGCGTCCAGCAGGAGATGGCGTCCCGCGCCGGCGACCGCTTCCGCGACCTCGGCCAGGGGGTTGAGCAGGCCCGTCGTCGTTTCGCAATGCACGAGGGCGACGTGGGTCAGGCCCGGGTCGGCGCGCAGCGCTTCGGCGACGCGTCGGGCCTCGACGGGCCGGTTTTCGGGCCAGCGCAGGGCCTCCACCGGACGCCCCATGCGCCGCGCGATGGCCGCGATGCGCTCGCCGTAGGCGCCGTTGGCGAGCACCAACAGCTTGTCCCCGGGGCGCACGAGCGTGGCGACCGCCGCCTCGACGACGAAGGTGCCGGACCCTTGCAGCGGGACGCAGGCGTGCGTCGGCCCGCCCTGCGCGACGGCGAGCAGGCGCGCGCGCAACTCGGCCGTCAGGGCGATGAAGGCGGGGTCGCGGGAGCCCCAATCGCGCAGCATCGCCTGGCGCGTTTCGATGCGGGTGGTGAGGGGGCCGGGCGTCAGCAGGATCTGGTCGTTCATCGCGGTGTGGGCCTCCCTGCGGTCGCGGCGGCGTTCGCGGCGGCGTTCGCGGCGGCGTTCGCGGTCCTGGCCCGCGCGTATGTCATCGCCCCCCACCGCCAAGCGGCGAGGCCGGGCAAGGCGAACGCGACGTCGCGGATGCGGCGGACGAGCGCGAAGGCGACGGCTTGTTCGGGCGGGATGCCGAACAGGCCGCAGGCGAGCACGAAGCCGCCCTCCTGGACGCCGAACGCGCCCGGCACCATGAAGCCCAGGCTGCGCGCCAACTGGCCCAGGCTCTCGATCACCAGCGCTTCCGCCAGCCCGGCTTCGACGCCCAGGACGCGCAGCGCCGCCCAAGCCTCCAACGTGCCGAGGAGCCAGGAGACGAGGTGCGCGGCGCCGCTCGACCACAGCCGGCGCGGCGCGCGGTGGAGGCGCAGGACCGCTTGGTGCAGCCCCGCCATCCCAGCGCGGCCCGCGGCCTTGCCGGTCAGCTTCGGCAGCAGGCGCTCCACCAGGCGGAACAGGCCCCAGCGCTGCGCCGCCAGGAAGCCGAGCGCCATGGCGCCGCACAGGGCCGCCGCGACGACGGCCCATTCGGCGGCCGCTTGGCCCTGGTGCGGGAGGCGCAGCAGCACCGCCACCCCGATCGCCGCGAAGACGAACTGCGCCGCCAACTCGGTCCCGAGATCGACGGCGACGCTGGCCGTGGCGGGCGCGGCGCCGATGCCGCGCTGGACGAGCAGACGGACGCGGACGAACTCCCCGCCGACCTGGGCCACCGGCAGGAGGGCGTTCACCGAGTCGCGAATCCAACGCATCCGGACCAGCGCGGCCCATCCCGGACGGCCCGGGCCGTCGATCAGCGGCGCCCAGCCAAGGGCCGCGAACAGGATCTGCGGCAGGCGGAGGGCGATGACGGCGAGCATCCCCAAACCCGCGGCGCCCAGCAGTCCGAAGATCTCGGCCGGCTCGTTGGCGGCCACGAGGAAGGCGACGGCGGCCAGGCCCACCACGAGGGTGATGAGGGCGGACCAGGTCACGCGGCGGCCGGCTCGCCCCGTCCCGCTGCCGCCGCGCCGGCGAGGAATGCCTTGAAGCGCTGCGCGACTTCGGCCGGCCCGACGGTGGGCCGCCCGAGCTTCGCCATCGAGCCGGGCGCGATGCGCGCATGGATCAGCGCCGGCCCGGGCCGGCCCGCCGCGTCCCGGAAGGCGGCCTCGAACCCGTCGAGCGTTTGGCAGGACGCCGCGTAGCGGTAGCCGCAGGCCAGCGCGACCGCGGCGAAGTCCACCCCGGGCGACACGGTGGGCTGGCCGCCGGTGGAGTCGTGCATGCCGTTGTCGAGCAGGACGTGGACGAGGTTCCGCGGGGCGTACGCGCCGATGGTGGCGAAGGTGCCGAGCTTCATCAGCGCCGCGCCGTCCCCGTCCAGCACGAAGACGGGGGCGGCGGTGTTCAGCGCCACGCCGAGGGCCATGCCGCTCGCCCCGCCCATGGAGCCGACCTGGTACAGGTGCTGCGGCCGGTCGGCCAGGGTGAACAGCTCCCGGCCGCACTTGCCCGTGGTGGCGATGACCGCCCCCTCCGCCGGGACGAGCCGCAGGAAGCGCTCCAGCGCCGCCGCGCGCGTGGGCCTTTCCGCGGCGGCGGGGAAATCGGCGCGCCGCCCCGGCGCGGCCGGCGGGCGCTCCGCCGCGGACAGCGCCTGCTCCGCCACGTCGCCCTTGCGCATGACGAAGGCGAACGGGAGGCCGGTGGCCTGCATCGTCCCCGTGGCCCGGGCGAAGGCCGGCGGGAGGGCGTCGCGCGAGGCCGGGAAGGGCGCGTGCGGCACGCCGACGACCGAAAGCAGGTCCTGGGTGATGCGCCCCATCAGCGCGTGCTGCGGCTCGTCGGGGACGCCGCCGGGCTCGCCGCGCCAAGTGGCGATCAGCAGGGTCGGGATGCGGAAGGGCTCGTTCAGCGAGGTCAGCGGGTTGACCGCGTTGCCCAGGCCGGAGTTCTGGCACATCACGACGGTCTGCCGCCCCGCCAGCCAAGCCCCGGCGGCGATCGCCACGGCCTCGCCTTCGCTCGCGGCGCCGACATAGGCGAGCCCCGGCGAGGACAGGGCGCCGTTGATCAGCGGGGTGAGGAAGCTGCACGGCACGCCGGCGTAGAAGTCGAAGCCGGCGCGCGCCGCTTCGGCGAAGAAGTCGCTCGCGTCGATCATGGGACGCCGACGCTAGCCGAAGTTGCGGGCCTCGGCGAGATCGCCGAGCGTGTCCACGTCGAGCCAGTGGCCGGTGAAGTACAGCACCTCGACCGGGCGGCGCGCCGCGAGGCGGGTCAGCAGGAGCGGCAGGTCGGCGGACTCCAGCAGGCCCTCCGCCCCAAGGGCGGCCAACTCCTCCTGCAGCCAAGCGGCGCCGCGCGCGCTGAAGCGGGCGAGGCCCATCCACTCCCCGCAGGCCTCGTCCGCCGCGACGCCGTTCGACACGCGGCGGAGCCGCACGGGGCCGTCGTCCAGGTAGTGCCCGGAGAAGCGGCGGTCGGCGACCACGAGGTCCGGGGGGTTGGGCGTGGCGCCGCGCCGCCCGTCGCCGAGCGCGTCCACCGCCAGGGCGACGTCCGCGCCGCTGGCCAGCAGGGTGTCGAGGATGTAGCGGCGGAACAGCACGTCGCCGTAGGCCAGCACCGTCTCGCCCCGGATCGCCTCCCGCGCGCAGGCGAGCGACCACGCCTCCCCCGTTTCGGCGTACCGGTCGTTGTCGACCATCCGGACGCCGCCGAGCCGCACGGCTTCCTTGCGGTAGCCGCGGACGACGGTGACGTCGCGGACGCCGCTCTCGCGCAGCGTGTGCACGAGGGTGTCGAGGAGCGACCGTCCCCGGACGTCCACCATGCACTTGGGCCGGTCCGCGGTCAGGCCGCCGAGGTCCCCGGCCGAGGCCGCGAGCACCACGGCGGCGGCCGGCGGCTTGGCGGGGAGGTAGCGCTTCTCCGCCTGTTCGAGCTCCGCGTTGCCGACCAAGCGGAACACCTCTTTCACCGAGGCCACCCGGCCCTCGACCCGCACCAGCGATTCGTCCTCGGCGATCCTCGCCGCCGTTTCGCGCATGGCGACGATGGCCGAGCGGAGCAGGTGGTTGGCCCAGATCACCGTCGAGATCCCGGCCTCCCGGAACAGCTCCGTCGGCGTCGCGTAGTACATGGTGGGCACGATCACGAGCGGCGCGCGGCCGGCCCAGTGCCGGGCGAAGGCAAAGATCTCGTCGGCGGTCGACCGCTTGGAGTGGATCAGGATCGCGTCCGCCCCCGCCCGGTGGTAGGCCTCCGCCCGGCGCAGCGCCTCCTCCATGCCGAGCCCGGAGATCAGCGCCTCGACGCGGGCGACGAGGACGAAGTCGTCGTCGAGCTGGCTGTCCTTGCCGGCCTTGATGCGGCCGCAGAACTCGTCGATGTCGGCGAGCGGCTGCCCGTCGCCGATGAAGGAGTTCGTCTTGGGGAACAGCTTGTCCTCGAGGCACACGCCGGCGAGGCCGCGTTCGCACAGCTTGCGCACGAAGCGGCGGACGTTGTTGAAGTTGCCGTGGCCCGTGTCGCCGTCCACCAGGATCGGCAGGGCCGTGGCGTCGGCCATGTACTCGAGCACGTCCAGCACCTGGGTCCACGACGCCTCGTTGCTGTCGCGCAGGCCGAGCGCGGCCGACACCGTGAGGCCCGAGGCCCAGATCCCGCGGAAGCCCGCCTCCTCGACGATCTTCGCGGAAAGCCCGTCATGGGCTTCCATGAGGAAGGACAGCGTCGGCGAGCGGATCTCGTTCCGCAGCGCGGCGAACTTCGTCGGGGGAGGGCGGTGGCCTGCGGGTCCGAGAACCTGCATGTTGGGCGATACGACCTGGCTCAAGACGCTGCCTTCTGTGTGTGGACGCGGTGGCGTTCGTCGCATTAGCTTCGCGCCGTCGTAATCGAACTGCCACTACGGGTCCACCTCCGGAAGAAGGCCATTGGCGCAGCACGGCAAAGAGATCTCCGCGATCATACTCGCGGCCGGCGTCGGGCGGAGGCTGGGCGCAGCCGCCGACGGGCGGCCGAAGGTCCTGCTCGAGTTCGGCGGCCGGACGCTCCTCGAGCGCCATCTGGCGGCGCTCCGGTCGTGCGGGATCGAGGAGGTGAGCATCACCGTCGGGCACGGACGGGACCTGATCGAGGCCGAGGTGGAGCGCCTGGGGTGGCGCGACCGCGTCGGCTTGGTCCACAATCCGCGCTACCGGGAGGGCAGCTTGGTGTCGCTCTGGGCGCAGGCGGCCCGCCTGCGCGACGGCCGGCCGTTGCTGCTGATGGACGGCGACGTGCTGTACGATCCGGGGATGATAGCGCGATTGGTCGCCGCGCCCGGCGAGAACGTGCTGCTCGTCGACCGCGGCGTCGAGCCGGGCGACGAGCCGGTCAAGATCTGCTTCCGGGACGGCCGCATCGTGGATTTCCGCAAGCGGCCCGTGCACGCGCACGACTGGCACGGCGAGTCGGTGGGCTTTTTCCGCTTCTCCGCCGCCACCGCCGCCGCCTTGGCCGACCGCTGCGAAGCGCACGTCGAGCAAGGGCGCGCCGACCTGGAGTACGAAGAGGCGATCCGCGACCTGATCCTGGCCGCCCCCGACCGGTTCGGCGCCACGGACGTGACCGCCCTGCCGTGGATCGAGATCGACTTCGAGGCCGATGTGGCCCGCGCCCGCACCGAAATACTACCTCTCTTGGAACGCGGCGCCTGAGTTCGGCTTCGGCCGTGCATGAGGGGTGCGCGCGGATGCGCTCCGGGCGACGCGGCGCGCTCTGATTCCATGGTGCCGCCGGTGGGGGAAAGACGGGCATGGGGCGCGCGGGTAAACACGCACGACGAAGCCCGCCTCAGATGAGGGACCCGCCATGGCCCGCCTCGACCGCCGCGGCCTGCCGCTTTCGACGACGTCCGACCTCGCCGCCGGGCGCTACCGGGACGGCGTGGACCTCCTCCTTTCGGCCTGGCCCGGCGCCGCCGAGGTTCTGGAGGAGGCGATCGCGGCCGACCCGGATTTCGCCCTCGCCCACGCGGCGCGCGCCCGCTTGCACGCCATCCGCGCCGAACCGGCGGAGGCCAGGGCGCGGATCGCGGCGGCGGCGGAGATCGCCGCCCGGCACGGGACCGAGCGGGAGCGGAGCCACGTCGAGGTCCTGTCGCTCGCCATCAACGGCCGGCCGGCACGGGCGTTGGAGCGGGCGCTCGCGCACGCCGACGCCTGGCCGCGGGACGTGCTGGTCCTCTCGCTGCCCCTCGGCGCCTTCGGGCTCTTCGCCTTTTCCGGCATGGCGGACCACGACCAAGCGCGGGTGGACCTCTGCGAGCGGCACGCCCGGCACTTCGGGGCCGACGACTGGTGGTTCCTGACCTACCGGGGCTGGTCCCACGCCGAGAACGGCGCGGTCGAACACGGACGCGCCCTCGCGCTGCGCGGCTTCGAACTGCGGCGCGAGAACGCGAACGCGGCCCACGCGCTCGCGCACGCGATGTACGAGGCCGGCGCGGGCGAGGACGCGGAAGGGCTGATCGCGGGCTGGTTGCCGGGCTACGACCGCGCCGGGCCCCTCCACGGCCACATCGCTTGGCACGCGGCGCTCGCCGCCCTGGAGCGCGGCGACGCGGAGCGCGCGCTCGCGGTCTACGCGGAGCATGTCCAGCCCTCCGTCTCGGCCGGGATGCCGGTCAACGTGGTGAGCGACACCGCCTCCTTCCTGTGGCGGCTGCGGGCCTACGGCCATGACGTGCCGGAGGGGCTGTGGCAGGCGGCGGCGGCCTACGCCGCGCGGGCCTTCCCCGACGCGGGCTTCGCCTTCGCCGACGCACACATGGCGATCCTCGAGGCGGCCGTCGGCGACCGGGACGCGGTCGGGCGGCGCGCCGCGGCGCTGACGGCCCTCGTCGAGGCGGGCGCCCTGGCCGCGGGACCCGTCGTGCCGGCGATCTGCCGCGCGGCCCTCGCCTTCGCGGAGGAGGATCACGCGGGTTGCGCGCGCATCCTGGAGCCGGTCGCGGCCGATGTCGCGCGCATCGGGGGCAGCGGCGCCCAGCGCGAGATGCTGGAGGACATGCTCCTCCTCGCCCTGATGCGCGGCGGCGAGGCCGCGAAGGCCCGCGCGCTGCTCGACCGCCGCCTGCACCGCCGCCCGTCGCCGCGCGACGCGGCTTGGCGCGGCCTGCTCGCGGCCTGAGGACGACCTCCATGCCGCACGCCGAAGCCGCCGCGACCGCCGGGACCGCGCGCCCGGTCGCGTCAGGCGCGGGACGGGCAACGTGGCCAGGCTGGCCGTCGCGCAGGCGCTCGCCGGCGCGAACTCAGCGGTCGTCTACGCGACGGGCGCCATCGTCGGCCACACGCTGGCGCCGAGCCCGGCGCTGGCGACCCTGCCCATCTCCGTCTTCGTGGTGGGGATGGCGGCCTGCACCCTGCCCGCCGGCGCCATCGCCCGGCGCCACGGCCGTCGCGCCGCGTTCCTGGCGGGGACGGGGCGCGGGGTGCCGGCCGGCCTGCTGGCCGCGCCGGCGGTCGTGCTGGGCTCCTTCTGGCTGTTCTGCGCCGCGACCTTCTTCGGCGGCGCCTACGCCGCGGTGGTGCTGTCCTTCCGCTTCGCCGCCGCCGACCGCGTCCCCGCGGAGCGGCGCCCGCGCGCCCTGTCCGCCGTCATGGCGGGCGGGGTGTTCGCCGGGGTGGTCGGCCCGCAGCTCGTCACCCGCACCATGGACCTGTGGCCGCCGCACCTCTTCGCCGCGACCTTCCTGGCGCAGGCCGGGGCGGCGGCCCCGTCCGCCCTCGTCCTGCTCGGCGTCCGGCTGCCGATGCCGACGGCGGCGGAGATCGCTGGCTGACCCTGGTCCTGCTCGGCGTCGGCCGGAACTTCGGCTTCGTGGGCGCCTCGGCGCTGGTGGTGGAGTGCCACCGCCCGGAGGAGCGCACGCGCGTGCAGTCGCTCAACGACTTCGTCGTGTTCGGGACGATGGCGCTGGGGTCCTTCTCGTCCGGGGGCCTGCTGACGGCCTACGGGTGGGACACGGTGCTCTGGGTGCCGTTCTTCCCCCCGCGGTGGCGGTCGCGGCCCTCGCTTCGACGGCCGCGTCCCGGCCCGGCCGCCCCAAGGCCGGGTGAGCTGTCCGAAAGCACCGCGCGGGCTCGTGGGCGGGCTTAACGAATTCGACCGGAAAAAGGCGACACCCACGCGGAGACGTCCCTGCGGCCGCCGTGGGGCGGGCGGGGACGTCGCCCGCTCGGACGCGCGAAGCCGGCGGCGGCCGGCCGCGATCTGTCGGGGGAGTTCCGTCCGCCGTCGCCTTCGGGGCGGACTCCGCCGCGCGGCGGGGCCGGCGGTGCGCGGGATGGTGCGGTCGAGAAGAGTCGAACTTCCACGGGGTTTCCCCCACCAGCACCTCAAGCTGGCGCGTCTACCATTCCGCCACGACCGCAGTTCGGGTAGAGGCGTGGCGTATAGCCGATGACGCCCGACCCTTCAATCCGCGCCGCTCCGGCGCCCGTGCTCGCCCGACCGGAATGGGTCGTGTCGGAGGGGCTGACGCCCTACCCGGAGGCGCTCGCCGCCATGGAGGCCCGCGTGGCGGCCATCCGCGCCGGGGAAGCGGAGGAACTGGTCTGGCTGGTGGAGCACGCGCCGACCTACACGGCGGGCACCTCCGCCACGCCGGACGGGTTGGTGGACCCGCGCTTCCCGGTGTTCCGGGCCGGGCGGGGCGGGCAGTGGACCTACCACGGGCCGGGCCAGCGCACCGCCTACGTCATGCTCGACCTCGGCCGGCGCGGCCGGGACGTGCGCGTCTACGTCCACTCCCTGGAAGAATGGCTGATCCGGGCGCTGGACCGCTTCAACGTGCGCGGCGAGCGGCGCGAGGGCCGCGTCGGCATCTGGGTGGCCGACCGGGCGCGCGGCACGGAGGACAAGGTCGCGGCCATCGGCGTGCGGGTGACGCGCTGGGTGACGTGGCACGGCGTGGCGTTGAACGTGGACCCCGACCTGGGGCATTTCGGCGGCATCGTGCCCTGCGGCGTTTCGCAGCACGGCGTGACCAGCCTGCACCGGCTCGGCGTCCCCGCCACCATGGAGGAAGCGGACGCCGCGTTGCGGGCGGCGTGGGGCGAGGTGTTCGGCTGACGGAGGCGGGCCATGCGGGGGCCGGCGCCCCACATCCGCCTGTGCCGCCTCACGCGTAGACCGCGTCCACCGGCCATGCCTCACGCGGCGCCAAGCCGTAGCCCAGGTCGGCGAGGGACGCGACGGTGAGGCGGCTCAGCGGCCCCGCGTCGTCGATCCAGCCGGTCATGAGTTCGGCGCCGAACGCCGCTTCCGACCAGTGCAGGCCGGCGGTGCCGGGGCCGCCCGTTATTTCCACCGGCACGGGGCCGGCGCCGCCCATGGCGGCGTATTCGGCCATCGCCGCCGGGCCGGTGTAACCGGCGCCCGCCACCAAGCCCTTCGGGGCCCAAAGGACCCCGAATCCGAGGCAGTGCAGCATCTCGTGCAGCACCACCTCGTCCCAGACGCCCTGCGCCGCGAGCGCCGCGGCGTCGGCCCCGTCGAAGCGCATCTGCGCCGAGGCGGGGAGCAGGCTGTCGCCGCGGAGGAGGGTGGGGCCCGCGAGGCCGAACGCGCCGCCCGGGCCGTCCATCGCCGGCAGCTCCACCTGGATGACCAAGTCGTCCACCACGGCGGCGGCAGCCCCGCCCACGGACGGGAGCGCCACGTCCGGCAGATCGCCGAGCACCGCCGCTTCGATGCGCGCCTCCGCCGCCATGAACGCCGGCTGGAGCGCCGCGTCCAAAGCGCCGACGAACTCGATTTCGATGTTGAAGAGGCCCGCACGGGGGTCAGCGGGCGCGACGGCCCCGCCCGCGAGCGGATCGGGCGACGGATCTTGGGACAACTGGCCTCCCCCCTTCGGATGCCGCCGGCGTCGGCCGGCTCCGCGCCGCCGGGCGCGGCGCTGGGGTCAACGCCCCTGAAGCGGGACCGTTCGGGGAGGATTTGAAAACCGCCGGTTGCGGAGCAACCGGCGGCG
>NZ_BAAAFZ010000013.1:18238-23389 GCF_039523795.1 Craurococcus roseus
CCCCCCCCCGCCGCTTCGCTCAGCGCGCCGCTTGCCGGGCGCTGCCGCCGCGCGGTTCCGGCGCGCTGTCCCGGAAATCCGCGTCGCGCCACCGTTGCCTGTCTTGCCGCGCCGGGGCCGCGTCGACGGGCTCGGCGCGACGCCGTCCGGCGTCGCTCCCCAGCGGCGCGCCGCCGCCGCCGTGGCGCCGGTTGCCGGAACCCTGCGGCCTGCCCGACGGGTGCCGTTGCGGGGCCGGGCCGCCACCGCCGCCTCGGTTGTTCCGGCCGCGCTGGCCTTGGCCTTGCCTTTGGCGCCCGCCACCGCCGCCCGCCTGCTGCGGGCGGTTGAGGGGCGCGGACTTGTCCTGGCGCAGGTCCTCGGCCGGAATGGATTGCCGGATCAGCTTTTCCACGGCGCGGAGCTTGTCCGTTTCGTCCGGCGCGACCAGGGCCACCGCTTCGCCGCTGGCGCCGGCGCGGGCGGTGCGGCCGATGCGGTGGACGTAGGCTTCCGGCACGTCGGGCAGGTCGTACTGCACCACGTGGGTCACGCCGTCCACGTCGATGCCGCGGGCGGCGATGTCGGTGGCCACCAGGATCGGGGCGTGGCCGGTGCGGAACTCCAGCAGGGCGCGCTCGCGCTGGCCCTGGCTCTTGTTGCCGTGGATGGCGTTGGCGGACAGGCCGTCCATGGCGAGCTGCTTCACCACCTTGTCGGCGCCGTGCTTGGTGCGGGCGAAGACCAGGGCGCGGCCCACGCCCTCGCCGCGCAGCAGCTTGGCGAGCAGGCCGCGCTTGCCGCCCTGCTCGATGTGGAGCGCCCGCTGCGCCACGCGCTCGGCCGTGGTGGCGACGGGCGCCACCTCCACCCGCGCGGGGTTGTGGAGCAGTTCGGACGCCAAGCGGCCGATCTCGTTCGGCATGGTGGCGGAAAAGAACAGGGTTTGGCGCCCCTGCTTCGGCAGGGCGGCGACGACCTTGCGGATGGCGGGCAGGAAGCCCTGGTCCAGCATCTGGTCGGCCTCGTCCAGCACCAGCACCTCGACGCGGTCGAGGCGGGCGGTGCCGGCGCCCATGTGGTCGAGCAGACGGCCCGGCGTGGCCACCAGCACGTCGATGCCGGCGGCCAGCGCCCGGCGCTGCGCCCCGTGGGGCACGCCGCCGAACACCACCGCGACCGACAGGCCGAGGTGCTTTCCGTATTCGCGGAAGCTGTCGGCGATCTGGGACGACAGCTCGCGCGTCGGGCTCAGCACCAGGACGCGGCAGCCGCCGCGCGGCGGGCGCCCGCCCTTGGCGGCCAAGCGGTGCAGGATGGGCAGGGCGAAGGCCGCGGTCTTGCCGGTGCCGGTCTGGGCGATGCCGAGCAGGTCGCGCCCTTCCAGCACCGTCGGGATGGCCTGGGCCTGGATGGGGGTGGGGGTCTCGTAGCCGGCCTCCTCCAGCGCGCGCAGGAGGGGCGCGGCGAGGCCGAGTTCGGAAAACTGTGTCACTGGTGAGGAAAATCCCGGTCGCGCGGCAGCCATGAGGCAGCTTTGCTTGCGCGAGCTGCCGCTAGTTTCAGATGGAAGCCCCGCGTGGCTGGGCCGGTCCGGAAGGAAGCGTCGCGTGGCCCGGCAGTTCGGCTCGCCCTGGCATCCTGCCAGGGGACCGCTCACGCGGCCGGGGCACCGCCAGGGCGATTCGCCGCCGGCCAGCGATACATGCGCCTTCGCGGGTGCGAAAGCAAGTGTCAGGAGCATTACGATCGGGGAGACGCGCGCCGGATGGGCAATGGGATGCCGCATCGGCGGCGGTCCGCTTCGCCCGGTCGGAGACGAGCGGCACGGCGCACGAACCCGGTGGGTCCGAGTCGCGGGGGCGCCGAAAGCCGAGCCGCCATCGCGCGACGCGGTTCGCCCGCGCCGGGGCCGGTGCCTGCCGGGAGCGGACCGATCGCGGTTTCCGGGGCGACTCTCCCGGAGGCTGTGCCACACTCGCGGGAAACCGGCGCCCTTTGATCGCCGGCAACGCCGAAGGGAGGAAGAACCCGTGCCGATCCTTGACCGACGCTCGCTGCTGCTCGGCGCCGCCGCGGCGCTGCCCCTCTTGCCAGCGGCGATGCCGGCCCGGGCCACCGCGCCCTTCCGCGGCCAGTTGCCGCCCGCCTGGCACCGCTTCAAGATCGGCGAGTTCGAGGCGACCGTGGCTTCGGACGGCGCGCTGCCGCTCGGCCCGCCGCAGCCCGTCTTCACCAACTCCTCGGCGGCGGAGATGGACGCGTTGCTGCGCGCGGCCTTCCTGCCGACCGACGCCACCATCCTCGAGCAGAACGGGCTGGTGGTGAACACCGGCCGCCACCTGGTGCTTTTCGACACCGGCATGGGCACGAGCATGGGCCCCCAGATCACCAAGGATGCTGGCGGGCCTTGGTGCTCGCGCCTGCTGGACAACCTCCGCGCCGCCGGCATCGCGCCCGAGCAGATCGACCTGGTGGCCGTGACCCACGCCCACTGCGACCACTGCTGGGGCTTGGTGGACGAGCGGGGCAACAAGGTCTTCCCGAACGCCCAGGTCGCGGTCAGCGAGGCCGACCTCAAATTCTGGACCGACGACGGCAACAAGCGCGGCCCGGCCTTCATGACGCCCTTCGTGGACGGGGCGAAGAAGAACCTCGGCGCCTACCGCGACCGCCTCGTCATGGTGCGGGACGGCGCCGAGGTGGTGCCGGGCATCACGGCCATCGCCGCCCCAGGCCACACGGTCGGGCACCACGTCTACGCCATCACCTCCGGGAACCAGACGGTGGTGAACACCGGCGACCTCGCCCACCACTACGTCCTGCTGGTGCGCAAGCCGATGTGGGAATTCTCCTTCGACACCGACCCGAAGCAGTCGGCGCGCACGCGCACGCGCATGCTCGACAGCTTCGCCGCCAACCGGACGGCGATCCTCTCCTACCACTTCCCCTGGCCCGGCCTCGGCCATGTGGCGAAGGAAGGCGAGGGCTTCGCCTGGATTCCGGCGCCGACCAACGTCACCACCCTCGGCTGACCGGGGCAACGGCGAGGCGGGGCCCATCGGGAGCCCGCCGGACTTCTGGGTGAGACGCGTTTCAGGACGCCCCGGCACGCGCCGGAACGGCGCGGGCCGGGGCACCCGTCTCAGACGACGTTCAGCCGCACCGGCACGTTGTTGCGCGTGGCGTTGGAGTAGGGGCAGACCTGGTGCGCCTGCTCCACCAGCGCCTGCGCCTGGTCGCGCGGCACGCCCGGCAACGACACGTCGAGCTGGATGTCGAGGCCGAAGCCGCCTTCGGAGCGCGGGCCGATGCCGACCGTCGCCTTCACCGTGGCGTCGTTCGGCACCTTGGCGGTCCCGCCCTTCGACGCGACGGCCTTCATCGCGCCGATGAAGCAGGCCGCGTAGCCGGCGGCGAAGAGCTGCTCCGGGTTGTTCCCCTGGCCGCCGCCGCCGCCCAGCTCCTTGGGCGTGGACAGCCTCACCTCCAGGCTGCCGTCGTCGGTCCTGGCGCTGCCGTCGCGCCCGCCGGTGGCGGTGGCGGAGGTCTTGTACTTCACGTCGGTGGGCATGCTGCGTCTCCTTTCTTGCTCCCGAGCGGCCGGGTCGGGCCGCGTCGGCGCGGCGGTCGGCGCCCGGCGCCGAGTGGTCCGTGTAGCCGCGGGCGGCGCCGCCGTAAAAAGTCGAGCGGTCGCGCCGCTCCAAGGGCCCCCGCACCTGGAACGCTCCGGCGGGTCGGCGGCGCGGGGGATGGCGGCGGCGCCCAGGCCCGGCCGCGGACGGCCCGTCAGAGTCCGAGTTCCGCCAGCACCTCCGCCGTGTGCGCGCCGAGCGCCGGCGCCGGCACGCTCCACGGGCCGAGGCCGGGGAGCGCCGGCAAGGGCAAGGTGCCGAGCCCCGGCTGCTCCAGCGGCACCGCCGCCTTCACCGCGCGCACGTGCGGGTCGGCGAGCCATTCGAGCGGCGTGTTCACCCGGTCGCTCAGCATCCGCTCCGCCTGGAACCGCTCCACCCACTCCGCCGCCGGCCGCGCGCGGAACGCCTCGCGCAGCGCCGGCAGCAGCGCGTCGCGGTGCCGCGCGCGCTCGGCGAAGGAGGCGAAGCGCGGGTCGTCCGCGAGGGCGGGGAGCCCGGCCGCGGCGCAGAAGCGCGGCCACTCCGGCTCGCGCAGGAACGCCACCATGAACCACCCGCCGCAACTCCCCTGGTAGGTGCCGGCGGGCGTGTTGGGCATGGCCGGCGCGCGGCCGAGCAGGCCCTGCTCGGCGATGTTGTAGCCCATCAGCGCCGCCGCGGACTGCATCAGCGACACGTCGAGCACGCGCGGCATCGGCGGGGCGCCGGCGGCGCGGGCGGCGGCCTGCTCCGCGAGCGCCGCCTGCACCGCGGCGAAGGCGGAGATGCCGGTGACGACGTCCACCGCCATGACGGGGCCGGTGCGGTGGGGCACGCCGTCCGCGCCCTCGTTCAGCGCGACGAGGCCGGTGAAGGCCTGCGCCACGCCGTCCGTGCAGGGGCGCTCGGCGTAGGGGCCGCGCTGGCCGAAGCCGGAAACGGAGAGGAACACCACGTCGGGCTTGCCCGCTTCCGGCACGAGGCCGAGGCGCGCGGCGACGCCGGGGCGGAACGCTTCCAGCATCACGTCAGCCCGCGACGCGAGGCGCGCCAGGGCGGCGCGGCCCTCCTCCGTTCGCAGGTCCAGCACCACGGAGCGCTTGCCGCGGTTGAAGGCGACGTGCATGGCGCTTTGCGTGCCTTCGCGGGTGGAGAGGCCGCGCGACCAATCGCCGGCGGGCGGCTCCACCTTCACCACCTCGGCGCCGCAGGCCGCGAGCAGGGTGGCGCAGTAAGGGCCGGCGATGCCCTGGCTCGCGTCCAGGACGAACAGCCCGCGGTAGGGCTTCAGCGGCTCGGGCACCGGCGGCGCGGCGATCGCGGCGGGATCGCTCGCCACCGGCGCCTCGGCCGTTTCCAGCACCGGGGGCGCCACGGCGCCGGGGACGACGGGCGGGCCGCCCGCGGGACCGGCGGCCGCGTCCGGCGAACCCTTCTCACTATCGGCCATGGCGTTTCCCCGTCCCCCGTGAGGCGCCTATCCTGCCGCGAAACGCGGAACAGGGAAGGGAGCACCGCCCATGATGGCGACGACCACGCGCCGCCGCCTCGCGCC
>NZ_BAAAFZ010000013.1:23425-27317 GCF_039523795.1 Craurococcus roseus
CTCGCGCGGCGGCGGGGCCGCCCGCGCGCAAGCGGCCGAATGGCCGTCGCGGCCGGTGCGGTTCGTCGTGCCTTACCCGCCCGGCGGGCCGACCGACATCATGGGCCGCGTGGTCGCGCAGGCGCTGGCGCCCGGCCTGCCGCAGCCCGTCGTGGTGGAGAACCGCGCCGGGGCGGCGGGCGCCATCGGCACGGAAGCCGTTGCGCGCGCGGCGCCGGACGGGGCGACCTTCCTCGTCAACGCCTCCGCGCACGTGATCGTGCCGCACATGGTGCGCGTGCCCTACGACGCGCTGGCCGACTTCGCGCCGGTCACGAACATCGCTTCCGTGCCGCTGATGCTGGTGGTGACGCCCGGCCTGCCGGTGCGGAGCGTGGCGGAGCTGGTCACCCACGCGAAGGCGAACCCGGGCAAGCTCTCCTTCGCCTCCTCGTCCAACGGCGGCGCGCCGCACCTGGCGGGCGAGCTGTTCAAGCTGATGGCCGGCGTGGACATGGCGCACGTGCCCTACCGCGGCAGCGGGCAGGCGGTGCCGGACCTGATCGCGGGCAACGTGCAGGTGATGTTCGACTCCATGCCGAGCAGCGCCGGCGCCGTGCGCGACGGCAAGCTGCGGGCGCTGGCCGTCACCACCGCCGGGCGGCAAGCGGCCTTCCCGGACCTGCCAACGGTCGCCGAGGCCGGGGTGCCGGGCTACGAGATCTCGACGTGGTACGGCATCTGGGCGCCGGCCGGCACGCCCGCTCCGATCGTGGCGCGCCTGCACGCGGCGGTGGCCGCGGCGTTGCGCGGGGCGGAGGCGCGGGAGCGGATGGCGGCGCTCGGCGCGGAGCCGGTGGCGGACGCGCCGGAGGATTTCGCGCGCTTCGTCCGCGCCGAGTCCGAGCGCTGGGGCCGGCTGGTGCGCGAGGCGCGGATCAAGGCGGATTGAGCGGCGGCGGGGCCGCTGCGCCTCGCCGCCGCCCGGCTTCCGCCCGCGGCCCTGCCCGGCGATTCGGCCAGGGCCACGCGGGCCGCCGGTTCCGGCGCCCCGCGCCGGCCTCAGGCGAAGAGGACGCCGTATTCGCCCGGTGGCGCCTCGCTCTGGACGGCGTGCTCGGCGCTTTCCGAAAAGGCGAGCGCCACTTCGGCGCGGCTGGCGCCGTGGCGCAGCGCCTCGGCCCAGTGGTCGAGGCCGGCCTGATCGGGCCCGCGGTGGAGCGTGTCGCGGTACAGGGCTTCGGCGAAGCCGCGGTCGTCCAGGCCGCCGTAGCGGACATGGAACTCGGCGGACGCGGCGAAGGCGTCGGCGACCTGGGCCAGGGTGGCGGCGCCGTGCTCGACCGCGTCCTTCCACGCGGCCAAGCCGGCCGCGTCGGGCAGGCGGCCGAGCACGGTGTCGTAGAGCCGCGCCACCTCCATCGCGGCCTCGCTGCGGTCCCAGATGCCGTTCCGCACCAGCGCCGCCGTGCCGGCCTTGTTCTCCGCGCTTTCGGAGAAGGCCAGCAGCACCTCGGCGCGGCCGGCGCCGTGGTGCAGCGAGCCGGCCCAGAAGTCGCGGCCGCCCTGCTCGCCGGCGCGGCCGAGCACGTTCTGGTAGAGCCGGTCCACGAAGGCGTCGTCGTCGGGAGCCCCGCCGAAGCGGGCCTGGAATTCGCCGCAGCCCAGGAGATCGGTGGCGAGGCCGTGCAACGAATGGCCGCGCTGGACGGCGCCGACCCAGAAGTCCAACCCGGCTTGGTCGGGCGACCGGTCCAGCGCCGCTTCGTAGAGGCGCGCCACCTGCGCCGCCGGGTCGGCGTCGTCGAACACCAGCCGGCCGTCGGCGAACTGGAGGACCTCGATCCCGGTGGCGATGTCGGTGCCGTCGCCGCTGGCCGACGCGCGCTCGTCGGCGATCCTGAGCCCGCCCTCGGCGCCGGCGGCGACCGTGTAGTCGGAGCGATAGCCGCCGTACCGCGCCGTGTCCGTGCCTGCGCCGCCGTCGATCCGGTCGTCGCCCGCGCCGCCGGCCAGCGTGTCGTCCCCGGTGCCGGCGCGCAGGGCGTCGTTGCGGCCGCTGCCGGTGATCAGGTCGTCCCCGCCCAGCAGGAGGTCGTTGGCGTCGGCGATGGCCTCCGCGGCGCCGCGCGAGGCGAGGGCCTTGAGGGACTCGGCCGGTACGGACAGCCCGGTGATGGAGAAGCCGCCGCGTCCTTGGATCGTCCCGCTGAAGCCGGTGACGGTCCCGCCCGTCAGGCTCGGCCCGGCGGCGGCGCCGGCCCAGGGCCAGAGGTAGGCGAAGTCGTGGCCGCTGAAGGCCACAGCGCTTTCGGCGTCGCCGTAGGCGCTGAGATCGGCGGTGAACCCGGTGGCGGTCGGCGCCGCGACCAGGCGGAGCATGTGGATGTACTTCGTGAAGAACGCGAGGTCGGTCCAATCGAAGCCGCGCTCGGCGCTTGTGTCCCATGCCAACGGGCCGAAGAGGTCCGCGCTCGGGCCCTGGCGGAACCAGGCAGGGTCGCCGTATTCGACGGCGTCGGGCGGGCCGGCGGCCCAGGGGTCGGCTTGGAAGGCGAGGACGGCCATGTCGCGGTTCCGTTGCGTGGCCGAACTATCGTCCATGTTCCGGATTCGTGTCAAACGCGGTGGCGCCCGCGCCGCGGATCGTGGCCGGTTCCCCGTCGAAGGAATGCATCGGGCGCTTGCCCGAACCTGGCCATGAACCGGACGCGGGGCGCCCGGCCCGCCGCGAGGCTGGGCCGCGGACCGGAAGCGGAGTAAGCGTGCGGCGCCGCGACGGTGGCAGCGGATGCCCCGCGCGACCGAGGCGTCCGGCTGAGTCGGGACTCTCATGGGGTTGTTGGCACGATGCGCGCTCTGCTTTGCGAATCCTGGCGCGACTTCGACGAACTCGAACTCCGGACCGACGCGCCGCCCCCGCCGCTCCGCCCGGGCGGCGTCAGGCTGCGCGTCCACGCGGCCGGGGTGAGCTTCGCCACCTCGCTGGTCGTCGCCGGCAAGTACCAGCGCAAGCCGCCGCTGCCGTTCACGCCGGGGACGGAGGTGGCGGGCACCGTGCTGGAGAGCGCGCCCGACGTGCCAGACCCTTTGCCGCCAGGCACGCGCGTCTTCGCCGTGCTCGATTGGGGCGGCATGGCCGAGGAGGCGGTGGCGGACGCCATCCACGTGGTGCCGATCCCGGACGGGCTGCCGCTGGAGCCGGCCGTCGCCATGCCGATCAGCTACCCGACCGCCGCCGCGTCCCTGCTGTGGCGGGCGCAGCTGGAAGCCGGGCAGTGGGTGCTTGTGCAGGGCGCGGCGGGCGGCGTCGGCCTGGCCGCAGTGGAGGTTGCGAAGGCCCTCGGGGCCCGCGTCATCGCCCGCTGCGGCGCCGACAAGGCGGAGGTGCCGCGCGCCCGCGGCGCCGACGCGGTGCTCGACAGCGCGGAGCCCTCCTTCCGCGACGCGGTGCGGGACATCACCGGCGGGCGCGGCGTGGACGCGGTGCTCGACGTGCTCGGCGGCGACGCCTTCGACGAGGGGCTGCGCTGCCTGGCCGACGGCGGCACGCTGGTCACGATCGGCTACGCGGCCGGCGCGATCCCGCGGCTCGGCGCCAACATCCTGCTGCTCAAGAACATCGCGGTGGCCGGGTTGAACTGGGGCACCTACGTCGGCTGGTCGCCGGGCGACAACCGCCACCTCCACGCGCCGCGCGCGCGGGCGCTCTGGGCGCGCCTGGTGGAGTGGTGGGCGGCGGGCGCGCTGCGGCCGGAGGTCCACGCGGAATTCCCGCTGGAGCGCTTCCGGGACGCCATGGCGGAGGTGCGCGGCCGGCGGGCCGCCGGGCGGGTCGTCCTGCGACCGTGACCGCCGCGCCGGACGACCGGCCCGGCCCGGCGCGCGACGCGGCGGGCCGCGGCGGCGCGGC
>NZ_BAAAFZ010000014.1:0-48328 GCF_039523795.1 Craurococcus roseus
GCGCGCCCGCGCGCCGGGCCTCCGGGTCACGCTCGACCCGGTGGAGTTCCGCGGCCTGCGCTACCACGTCGGCGTCGCCTTCACCCTGTACGGGCCGGGGGGCACCGGCGAGCTGGCGCGCGGCGGGCGCTACATGTCGCCGGGCGACGAGCCCTCCACCGGCATGACGCTGTACCCGAACGCCGTGCTGCGCGGCGCCCCGGCCCCGGCGGCGCGGCCACGCCTCTTCGTGCCGGTCGACAGCCCGGACGACGCGGTCCGGGCGTTGCGGCGCGAAGGCTTCGCCACCGTGGCCGCGCTTTCGGCGGCCGACACGCCGGAGCGGCTGCGCTGCACCCACGCCTTGCGCGACGGCCGCGCCGTGCCGCTCGCCGCGCGGACGTAGAAGAGAAGGTCCAGGAGCATGGCGAACGTCGCCGTCATCGGCGCGCAATGGGGCGACGAGGGCAAGGGCAAGGTGGTGGACTGGCTCGCCAGCCGCGCCGAGATCGTGGTGCGCTTCCAGGGCGGGCACAACGCCGGGCACACGCTCGTCGTGGGGGACCAGACCTACAAGCTGAGCCTGCTCCCCTCCGGCCTGGTGCGCGGCAAGCTGGGCATCATCGGCAACGGCGTGGTGCTCGATCCGCAGGCGCTGCTGGACGAGATCGACCGCGTGGCCGCGCAGGGGCTCAAGGTGACGCCGGACACGCTGCGGATCGCCGAGAACACGCCATTGATCCTGCCTGTCCACCCGGCGCTGGACCGGGCGCGGGAGGCGGCGCGCGGCGCGGGGGCGATCGGCACCACCGGGCGCGGGATCGGCCCCGCTTACGAGGACAAGGTGGCGCGGCGCGCGATCCGCCTTTGCGACCTGGCGGAGCCGGACACGTTTTCGGCCAAGCTGGACGAGTTGCTGCTGCACCACAACACGCTGCTCCGCGGCCTCGGCGCGCCCGAATTCGCCAAGGACGAGTTGCTGTCCCTGCTGAACGGCTGGGCGCCGCGGCTGCTACCCTTCGCCGAAGCGGTCTGGGAGCGGCTGGACGAGGCGCGCCGCGCGAACGCCCGCGTGCTGTTCGAAGGCGCGCAGGCGGTGATGCTGGACGTGGACCACGGCACCTACCCGTTCGTCACTTCCTCCAACACGGTGGCTGGCAGCGCGGCGGCGGGCGCGGGCATCGGGCCGGACGCCATCGGCACCGTGCTCGGCATTGCCAAGGCTTACACCACGCGCGTCGGCAGCGGCCCCTTCCCCACCGAGCTGCACGACGAGGTGGGCCGGGGTTTGGGCGACCGCGGGCGCGAGTTCGGCACCGTGACCGGCCGCCGGCGCCGTTGCGGCTGGTTCGACGCCTGCATGGTGCGGCAGGCGGTGAAGCTCGGCGGCATCCAGGGCCTCGCGCTGACCAAGCTCGACGTGCTGGACGGGATGCCGCAACTGCGCGTCTGCACCGGTTACCGGATCGGGAGCCGCGGCGAGGTGGTGCGCCGCTTGCCGGCGGCGTCCGGCGCGCAGGCCGCGGCCGAGCCGGTCTACGAGGAGATGGAAGGCTGGAGCGGCTCCACGCGCGGCGCCCGCTCCTACGCCGACCTGCCGGCGGCGGCCGTGAAGTACGTCCGCCGCATCGAGGAGTTGGTCGAGGCGCCGGTGGTGCTGCTCTCGACCAGCCCCGAGCGCGACGACACCATCAGCCTGCGCGATCCCTTCGCCGATTGAGCCGGAACCCGCCCGCCATGCGCCTCGCCGCAGCCCTCGCCGCTTCCGTCGGCCTCGCCGCGCCCGCCCTGGCCGAGAAGGCCTGCTTCATCTCCTACAGCGGGTTCGAGGAGAAGATCGCCCACCTCGACATCGAGATCTGCCCCGGCGCGCCGATGAAGCCCGAGGAGGGCTTCTGCCGCATCGGCCTCGATGGCGGCGCGGTGCTGATCTACACCTTCCGCCACACGGACGCGGAGCCTTGCCTAGCGCGGGTGGACCGGTACGAGTTCAACGATTTCGTCGGCCGCTTCGGCGCCACCTACGACAAGCCCTGAAAGGGCCGCGGCCTTGGAGACGTTGCTGCCGCTCGCGGAAAAGGCCGCCGCGCTGCTCAAGCCGCGCAACGAGACGGTCGCCGTGGCGGAATCCTCGGCCGGCGGGCTGGTGTGCGCGGCCCTGCTCGCGGTACCGGGCGCCTCGGCCTACTTCCGGGGCGGGGTCGTGGCCTACACGCGCGAGTCACGGCGCGTGCTGCTCGGCTTGTCGGACGCGGCGCTGGACGGTGTGCCGCCCAACTCCGAGCCGCTGGCGTCGCTGCTCGCGGAGGCGGCGCGGGACCAGCTCGGAACGGTTTGGGGGCTCGGCGAAACCGGCGCCGCCGGGCCGACCGGGAACCGCTATGGCCACCCGGCAGGGCGCGCCTGCCTCGCCGTGGCGGGTCCGGGGGGTTCACGCAGCGCCGCCTTGGAGAACGGCAGCGCCGACAGGCCGGCCAACATGCGCCTGTTCGGCGCGGAGCTCCTACGGTTGTTGATCGGGGCTTTGGAAGCCGCCTAAGGCCCGGGCCGCCGGGCCACCACGAAAGGCGGGAGATTGCCGCCGTTGCGGGCGCGCAGCCGGCGCAGCCGCCACCAGATCGAAACGAAGGCCACCAGCCCGGCGCCGATGGCGACCGGCAAGAGCAGGCCGAGCAGCACGAAGGCGAGCGCCACGACGACCAGGCCGCCGGCGGCGACCGCCAGCAGCAAGGCAGCGCCACCGACCCGGGCGAGCGCCCGGTCGAGCCAGCCCTTCGGCGCCGCGGGTTCGCGGAAGCCGCCCTCGGGCGTCATGTCCAATATGGGCGGGCCAGGCCGCCAGCGCCGGTCGTGGTCCATGGGTCCCAAATTGCCCCGCGGTGGAGCGCCTTCAAGCCCGGCGCGGGCCCGGCGCGGAACGACGTACTCTGCTCGCCGTTTTTCAAGCCTGCACAGCGGACGAGGGGAGCGGCGCGGCATGATGCCTTGGAACCAGAATTACGACCCTCTCGGCTCCATCCTGCTTTCCGCGCTGGTGGCGGCGCTGCCGGTGGCCACCATGCTGGTGGCGTTGGCCTTCCTGCACGTAAAGGCGCACATCGCCGCCATCGCGGCGCTCGCGGTGGCCTTCGTCACGGCCGCCTTCGTCTTCGGCATGCCCTTCGGCCTCGCGGCCCGGGCGGCCGGCTACGGCATCGCCTACGGCCTGTTCCCGATCGGCTGGATCGTGCTGAACATCATCTTCCTGTAACGGCTGACGGTGGAGCACGGCAGCTTCCGCACGCTGCAGGAAAGCATCGCGGGCATCACCCCGGACCGGCGGTTGCAGCTCCTGCTCATCGCCTTCGCCTTCGGCGCCTTCTTCGAGGGCGCGGCCGGCTTCGGCACGCCGGTCGCCGTGACGGCGGCGGTGCTGATCGGCCTCGGCTTCTCGCCGCTCGCAGCCTCCGGCCTGTCGCTCATCGCCAATACCGCGCCGGTCGCTTACGGCGCGCTGGGGACGCCGGTGATCGCGCTGGCGGCCGTGACCGGGCTGGACCTGCTGGACCTCTCGGCCATGATCGGGCGGCAGTTGCCGTTCTTCTCGCTGATCGTGCCCTTCTGGCTGATCTGGGCCTTCGCCGGGTTCCGCGGCATGGCGGAGATCTGGCCGGCCATCCTGGTCACGGGCGTCACCTTCGCGGTGCCGCAGTTCCTCGTCTCCAACTACCACGGGCCCTGGCTGGTGGACGTGATCGCGGCGCTGGTGTCCATGGCCTGCCTGATCGGCTTCTTGCGCGTCTGGCGGCCGGCGTAAATCTGGACCAGCCCGAGCCTGCGCGGGCACGAGGAGAAGGAACTGGCGACCGCGCGGGGCAGTGGCCCCAGCGGCGCGGGGGCGGCGGCCGGCCTGGCGCGGGAGGTGCCGGAGGAGATCGCCGTCACCGCCGTCGGCCGGGATGGCGCGGCCGTGGCGACTACGGTGGCCGATGGCGAGCCGGTCTGGAAGGCTTGGGTGCTCTGGCTGATCCTGACCGTCTTCGTCTTCCTTTGGGGCCTGCCGCAGGTGAAGACGGCCCTGAACGCCCTGTTCAACGCCAACTACACCTTCGAGGGCCTGCACCGCATGATCGTCAAGGTGCCGCCGGTGGTGGCGGCGCCGACGCCGGAGGCGGCGGTGTACGCCTTCAACATCCTGTCCATGACCGGGACGGGCATCCTGCTGTCGGCGATACTGGCCGGGGTGGTGATGGGCTTCGGGCCGGTGGCGCTGGTGCGCGAGTACGGCCGCACCATTTGGAAGGTGCGCTACTCGCTGCTGACCATCGCGGCCATGCTGGGACTCGGCTACCTGACCCGGTACTCCGGCCTCGACGCCAGCATGGGCCTGGCCTTCGCGCAGACCGGGGTGCTCTACCCGCTCTTCGGCACGCTGCTCGGCTGGCTCGGCGTGGCGCTGACCGGCTCCGACACCGCCTCCAACGTCCTGTTCGGCGGCTTGCAGAAGATCACGGCGCAGCAGATCGGGCTGTCGCCGGTGCTGATGGCGGCGGCGAACTCCTCGGGTGGCGTGATGGGCAAGATGATCGACGCGCAGTCCATCGTGGTCGCCTCCACCGCCACCAACTGGTTCGGCCACGAGGGCGACATCCTGCGCTACGTCTTCTTCCACTCCATCGCGCTCGCGGTGCTGGTGGGGCTGCTGGTGACCTTGCAGGCCTACGTGCCGCCCTTCACCGGCCTCGTGATCCACGGATGAGGCCGCGCCCCTACTCGGGGCGCACGATGAGGGTGGTGCCGTCCACGCCCTCCACCCGCACCGGCACCGGCCCTTCCGGCACGCGCTGGTCGCGCGGCAGCCGGGCGGGCCAGTCGGAGTCGCCCACGCGGACGCGCAGGCCCGGGCCTTCGCCGGGAAGCAGCGTGCCGGTGCGGCCGATCAAGCCGGAGCCGGGCGTGTTCACCGTCGGCCTGGGGCGCTTCGAGCGGCGGCCCAGGCCGAACCAAACGCCGCCGGCAAGCAGCGCCAGGAAGAACAGCACGGCCGCCCCGAAGCCCGGCGTGGCCACCAGCAGCAGGGCGCCGGTGCCGATGGCGGCGAGGCCGACCCAGAGCAGGAACACGCCGGGCAGGACGAGTTCGGCCACCAGCAGCAGCAGCCCGGCCAGGATCCAGATCAGCCCCGGTTCCAAGGCTCAGACTCCCGGCAGGCTGCTTGTCGCCGGCGGCGGCGTGCGCGGCGGCCGTGGAGCTTCGCTCGCCGGCCGGCCCTCCGCGGCGCCGCCGCCGCCGGCGCGCAGCAGTTCCAGGGCCCCGGTGATGCCGCCGGCGAGCGCGCTCGCCTCCACCGGCACCACCACGAGCTTGCTGGTCGGGTTGGACGCCAGCCCCTCGAACGCCTTCACGTACTTGTCGGCGATGAAGTAGCGGAGCGCCGCTTCGCCCGCGCCCGCGGCGGCCTGGGCGACCATCTCGGTCGCGCGCGCCTCGGCTTCCGCAAGCCTTTCGCGCGCTTCGGCGTCGCGGAGCGCCGCCTGCTGGCGGCCTTCGGCGGCCAGGATCAGCGCCTGCTTCTCGCCTTCGGCGCGCTGGATGGCGGCGGCGCGGTCGCCTTCCGCCCGCATCACCGTGGCGCGGCGCTCGCGCTCGGCGGTCATCTGGAGGTTCATGGCGCGGACGAGGTTCTCCGGCGGCTCCACCTTGCGGATCTCGACGCGGCCGACCTTGACGCCCCAGGGATCGGTGGCGCCGTCCAGCGTGACCAGGAGGTTGGTGTTGATGCGTTCCCGCCCGCTCAGCGTCGCGTCCAGGTCCATCTCGCCGATCACGGAGCGGATGTTGGTCATGGCCAGGGCCGCCAGCGCGCCGGTGAGGTCCTGCACCTGGTAGGCCGCCTTGGCCGCGTCCATCACGCGGTAGTAGACGATGCCGTCCACGGCCACCGTGGCGTTGTCGCGGGTGATGACGGACTGCTCGGGGATGTCGAGCACCACCTCTTGCACGTTCATCTTGCGGCCGACGGTGTCGACGTAGGGGATGATGAGGTTCAGCCCCGGTTGCAGCAGCCGGGTGAAGGCGCCGAACCGCTCCACCGTCCACACCCAGCCCTGCGGCACCGTCTTGATGCCCTTCCAGGCGGTGACGACGCCGAGCAGCAGCAGGACGAGGAAGATCACGGTCCCGGTGGTCATGGTCGCTCCGCTGCGGTTCCGGCACGACCATACCACGGCCGTGGCCGGTTCCGGCACCGCCCGCGGCGCCCTAGTCTCGCGCGGCAGGTGGCAGGGAGGGACGCGATGCAGGGCAGCAAGACGCCGCTGACGGTGCGGCTGGACGGATTGCGGGTGGCGGTCAGCGCCGGAGCGGCCGGAATCGGCCGGGTGATGGCGGACAGCTTCACCGCCTGCGGCGCGCGGGTGTTCCTGTGCGACGTGGACCGCGAGGCGCTCGCCGCTTGCCCCCACCCGTCCGTGTTCGCGGACGTGGAAACGCCCGAGGGCTGCGACGCCTTCATGGACGCGGCGCTGTCGCACCTCGGCGGGCTGGACGCGCTGCTCAACAACGCCGGCATCGCCGGGCCGACGGCGCGGGTGGAGGACGTGGCGCCGGATGCGCTCTCTCGCACGTTGAAGATAGATTTGGAGGCGATGTTCCACTGCGCGCGCCGCGCCGTGCCGGCGCTGCGGGAGGCTGGCGGCGGCAGCATCGTCAATCTCTCCTCCGCGGCCGGGCGCTTCGGCTTCCCTCTGCGCAGCCCCTACGCCGCGGCGAAGTGGGGCGTGGTCGGCTTCACCAAGTCGCTCGCCATCGAGGTGGGCCCGGACGGCATCCGGGTGAACGCCATCCTCCCCGGTCTGGTGGAGGGCGACCGCATCCGGCGCGTGATCGAGGCCAAGGCGCAGGCCCGGGGCGTCTCCTTCAAGGAGCAGGAGACGGAGTCGCTACGGAACGTCTCGCTCCGCTGCTACGTGACGCAGCAGGACATCGCCAACATGGCGCTGTACCTGTGCAGCCCCTTCGGCGCCACGGTCAGCGGGCAGGCGCTGGCGGTGGACGGCGACACGCAATCCCTGGTGTAGGAGGCGCCGCCTTGGAGCCCATCCGGTCTTTCGACGAACTGTCCGTCGGCCAGGAGTTCCGCTTCGGAACCATGGCCATGCCGCTGGACGAGGTGCTCGACTTCGCGCGGCGCTGGGACCCGCAGCCCTTCCACACGGACGAGGCGCGGGCGCGCGAGAGCCCCTACGGCGGGCTGATCGCCAGCGGCATCCACACCCTCGCCGCCGCCTTCGGCCACATGCTCCGGACCGGCTTCGTCGAGCAGGTCTCGATGGGCGGCACGGGCCTGGAGGTGCGCTGGCCGGCGCCGGTGCGGCCGGGCGACGAGATCGCCGTTTCCGGCCGGGTGGAGGAGCTGACGCCGAGCCGGAGCCGCCCCGACCGCGGGGCGGTGAAGGTCCGCTACACCGGCACACGCGTTTCGGACGGCGCGGTCGTGATCGAGATAACCGCGACGCACATCTTCAAGCGGTGAGCGGGGCGGGGCGCCCTACCCCGCCTTAAAGTTTGACCTTCAGCAGGTTGCCCAGCTCGCCGATGATGCCGCGGCGGAAGGCGAGCACGCAGGCCACGAAGATCACGCCCTGGATCACCGTCACCCAAGCGCCGAGCTCGGCGAGGTAGTTCTGCATGGTGACGATCACCGCGGCGCCGATCACCGGGCCGAACACCGTGCCCAGGCCGCCTACCAGGGTCATCAGCACAACCTCGCCACTCATGGACCAGTGGACGTCGGTCAGCGTGGCGATGCCGAAGACGAGCGACTTGGTGGCGCCCGCCACGCCGGCGATGGCGGACGACAGGATGAAGGCGATCAGCTTGTAGTCGTCCGTCCTGTAGCCCAGCGAGGTGGTGCGCGGCTCGTTCTCACGGATGGCCTTCAGCACCTGGCCGAAGGGCGAGTGGACGATGCGGTGGATCAGCAGGAAGCCCGCCAGGAAGATGCCCGCGACGAACCAGTACATGCTCATGTCTTCGTCGAGCGGCACCGCGCCGAGGAGGTTGCCGCGCGGGATCGCCTGGATGCCGTCCTCGCCGCCGGTGAACGGCGCCTGGACGCAGAAAAAGTAGACCATCTGCGCCAAAGCCAAGGTGATCATGGCGAAGTAGATGCCCTGCCGGCGGATGGCGACCCAGCCGAAGGCCGCGCCGAGCAGGCCGGCGACGGCGCCGCCGCCCAGGATGGCGAGTTCCGGCGACAGGCCCATGCTCTTCGCCGCGTACCCGGCGATGTAGCCGCCCATGCCGAAATAGGCGGCGTGGCCGAAGGACAGCAGCCCGACGTAGCCGATGAGCAGGTTGAAGGCCAAGGCGAACAGGGCGAAGCAGAGCAGCTTCATCAGGAAGACGGGGTAGAGAACGAAGGGCGCCACGGCCAGGAACACGACCATGACGACCAACGCGCCCAACTGCGCCCGCGAGAAGCCCCAAACGCCCTCCTCGGACCTGGGGGCGGGCAGCGCGCCCGCGGTGATGGCGGTGTCGGACATGGGGCTCAAGCCCTCCCGAACAGGCCCGCTGGGCGCGCCAGCAGGACGATGACCATGATGACGAAGATCACGGTGGCGGAGGCCTCGGGGTAGAAGACCTTGGTCAGCCCCTCGACGATGCCCAGGCCGAAGCCGGTCAGCACCGCGCCGAGGATGGAACCCATGCCGCCGATCACCACCACCGCGAAGACCACGATGATGAGGTTCGAGCCCATCTGCGGGTTCACCGAGTAGATGGGCGCCGCCAGCACGCCGCCGAGCGCGGCCAGCGCCACACCCGCGCCGTAGGTGAGCGTGACCATGCGCGGCACGTTCACCCCGAAGGCCTGCACGAGGGGCGCGTTCTCCGTCGCCGCCCGCAGGTAGGCGCCGAGTCGGGTCTTCTCGATGACCAGCCAGGTGGCGAGGCAGGCGACCAGCGCGAAGATCACCACCCAGCCCCGGTACACCGGCATGAACATGAAGCCGAGGTCCCACGACCCGGACAGCTCGGGCGGGATGCGGTAGGGCAGGCCGGAGGAGCCGAACTGGTTGCGGAACACCCCTTCGATCACCAGCGCCAAGCCGAAGGTGAGCAGCAGGCCATAGAGGTGGTCCAGCTTGTAGAGGCGGCTGATGAACAGCTTCTCCAACAAGACGCCGAACGCGCCGACGATGAAGGGCGCGAGGAGCAGCGCCCACCAGTAGCCGAGGTCCAGCCAGGTCAGCAGCATCCAAGCCACGAAGGCGCCCATCATGAACAGCGCGCCGTGGGCCATGTTGACGATGTTGAGCAGGCCGAAGATCACCGCCAGCCCGAGCGAGAGCATGGCGTAGAAGGCGCCGTTGATGAGGCCGAGCAGCAACTGCCCGAAGAGCAGCGGCAGCGGTATGCCGAAAATCTCGCCCATGGTGTCCGTCGGTCCTTCCGGTCAGCTCCGTACGAGGGGGCAGCCGCCCTCGGCCAACGGGCGGAACGCCTCCTCGGCCGGGGTCGTGCCCACGACCTTCAGGTAGTCCCACTGCCCGCGCGACTCCTCGGGCTTCTTCACCTCGAAGAGATAGGTCGGGTGGATCTTGCGCCCGTCCTCGCGGATGCGCCCCTGGCCGAAGGCGTCGTCGTCGGTCGGCATGGCCTTCATGCGAGCCACCGCGGCGCGGCCGTCGGCCTTGGCCTGCGCGGCGCCCATGTCGGCCACCGCCTTGAGGTAGTGCAGCGCCACGCCGTAGCAGCCGGCCTGCACCTGGGCGGGCATGGCTTGGCCCGGCATGCGCGGGCGCACGCGCTCGGCGAAGGCGCGGGTGCGGTCGTTGAGGTCCCAGTAGAACGGCTCGGTCAGGACCAAGCCCTGCGCGGTCGGCAGGCCGAGCGAATGCACCTCCATGAAGGAGAGCAGCAGGCCGGCCACCTTCATGTTCCGCGTGAGCCCGAACTCGCGCGCCTGCTTGATGCAAGTGGCGGCGTCCGTGCCCGCGTTGGCGAGGCCGAGTACCTTCGCGCGGCTGGCCTGGGCCTGGAGCAGGAAGGCCGAAAAGTCGGTGGTCGCCGGGAACGGGTAGCGCGCGGCGCCAAGCACCTTGCCGCCGGCGGCCTCGACGAAGCGGGAGGTGTCGCGCTGGAGGGCGTGGCCGAACGCGTAGTCGGCGGTGATGAAGAACCAAGTGTCGCCGCCGGCCTTGGCGAGCGCGGCGCCGGTGCCCTTGGCCAGCATGTAGGTGTCGTAGGTGAAGTGGATGGTGTTCGGGCTGCACGCCGGCCCGGTCAGGTCGGAGGTGGCGGCGCCCGAGTTCAGGAACACCTTGTTCTTCTCGCGCGCGATGCCGTTGATCGCCAGCGCCACCGACGAGGTCGGCACGTCCACGATCGCGTCCACGCCCTGGTCGTACCACTGCCGGGCGATGTTGGCGCCGACGTCGGGCTTGTTCTGGTGGTCCGCCTGGAGGATCTCGACCGTGAGGCCCCGGTTCGCCATCTCCGCCGCAGCCTGCTGCGTGCAGGCGGCGCTCCCCGGCCCGGTGGGGTCGCGGTAGGGGCCGGACATGTCGGTGAGCACGCCGAGGCGGATGGTGTTGCCGCCGGGGGCTTGGGCCCTCGCCGGGACGCCCGGGCCGAGCAAGGCGAGGCCCCCCGCGGCGAGCAGGCCCCGGCGGCCGATGTCGCCGGGCGCGCCCATCATGAACGCACCAGGGAGCAGCCGCCCTCGTTGATCGGGCGGAAGGCTTCGTCGGCGAGCGTGGTCTGGAGCAGCTTCAGGTAATCCCAGGGGCCCTTCGCCTCATCCGGCTTCTTCACCTCGAACAGGTAGGCCGGCACCAAGCGCCGCCCGTCCGGGCGGATGGTGCCGGGGCCGAAGGCGTCGTCGTCGATGGGCATGGCCTTCATGCGGTTGATGACCTCGGTGCCCGACGCCTTGGCGGCCGGGAGGCCCATGTCCTGCACCGCTTTCAGATAGTGCAGCACGGCGGAGTAGTTGCCGGCCGTGACCATGTTCGGGGGCTGGTTGCCGGTGAGTCGGGAGCGGACACGCTGGGTCAGCGCCCGCGTACGGTCGTTGAGGTCCCAGTAGAAGCTCTCGGTCATGACCAAGCCCTGCGCGGTCTGGAGGCCGAGCCCGTGCACGTCGTCGATGAACATCAGCAACGCCGCGATCTTGGTGCCGCGCCGCGTGATGCCGAACTCGGCCGCCTGCTTGATGCAGTTGGTGGTGTCCTGCCCTGCGTTGGCCAAGCCGATCACCTTGGCGCGGCTGGACTGCGCCTGCACCAGGAAGGAGGAGAAGTCCGAGGTGCCCGGGAACGGCGTCCGCACCCCGCCCAGCACCTTGCCGCCCGCCGCCTTGACGAAGTTGGTGGTGTCGCGCTCCAGAGCATGGCCGAAGGCGTAGTCGGCGGTGAGGAAGAACCAACTGTCTCCACCCGCCTTCACCATGGCGCCGCCGGTGGACTTCGCCAGCATGTAGGTGTCGTACACCCAATGCGCGGTGGTCGGCGCGCATTGGGCGCCGGTCAGGTCCGAAGACGCCGCGCCGACGTTGATGTACGCCTTGTTCTTCTCGCGGGCGACGCCGGCCACCGCCAAGCCGACGGAGGAGGTCGGCACGTCGAGCACCATGTCCACGCCCTGGTCGTACCACTGCCGGGCGACGTTGGAGCCGACGTCCGGCTTGTTCTGGTGGTCGGCGCGGAGCACTTCCACCGTGAAGCCGCGGGCGTTGAACTCGGCCGCGGCGGCTTGGGCCATCGCCACGCCGTTGACGCCGCCGATGTGGCTGTAGAGGCCGGACTGGTCGTTCAGGACGCCGATCCGGATGGTGTTGGACGCCTGCGCCCGCCCGAGGCGGGGCGCGGACTGCATGGCGGCCGCGCCGATGCCGGCCGCGGCGATCAGGTTGCGACGGGTCATCGGCATCGGCGTGTTCCTCCCTTTGGCCGCGGCGGCGTCAGCTACGGACGAGCGGGCAGCCGCCCTCAGCGACCGGCCGGAAGGCCTCGTCCGCCGCGGTGGTCTGCAAGAGCTTGTAGTAGTCCCAAGGCCCCTTGGACTCTTCGGGCTTCTTCACCTCGAAGAGGTAGGCGGGGTGGATCTTGCGCCCGTCCTCGCGGATGCGCCCCTGGCCGAAGCAGTCGTCGTCCGTCGGCATCGCCTTCATGCGGGCGACCGCGTCCGTGCCGGAGGCCTTGGCTGCCTGCGCGCCCATGTCGGCCGCCGCCTTGAGGTAGTGCAGCACGGAGGCGTAGCAGCCGGCGTGCGACATGGCCGGCATGTTGCCGCCGAGCCCCCCGCGCACCTTGTTGGTGAAGGCGCGGGTGCGGTCGTTGAGGTCCCAGTAGAAGGTCTCTGTGCAAACCAAGCCCTGGGCCGTCTGGAGGCCCATGCCGTGGACGTCGTTGATGAACATCAGCAGCGCGGCGAGCTTGGTGCCGCGGCGTGTGATGCCGAACTCGGCGGCCTGCTTGACGCAGTTGATGGTGTCGCCGCCGGCGTTGGCGAGGCCGATCACCTTGGCCCGGCTCGCCTGCGCCTGGACCAGGAAGGAGGAGAAGTCCGTGGTGCCCGGGAAGGGGGTGCGCACCTGCCCGACGACGCGCCCGCCGGCGTTCCGCACGAAATTCGCCGTGTCGCGCTCCAGGGCGTGGCCGAAGGCGTAATCGGCGGTCAGGAAGAACCAGGTGTCGCCGCCAGCCTTCACCATGGCGCCGCCGGTGGACTTCGCCAGCATGTAGGTGTCGTAGGTCCAGTGCACCGTGTTGGGCGAGCACGCCGAGCCGGTGAGGTCGGCGGTGGCGGCGGTGGAGTTGAGGTAGACCTTGTTCTTCTCCCGGACGACGCCCGCGACCGCGAGCGCGACGGAGGAGGTCGGCACGTCCACGATCACGTCCACGCCGTCGCGGTCGAACCACTGGCGCGCGATGTTGGAGCCCACGTCCGGCTTGTTCTGGTGGTCGGCCGAGATCACCTCGACGTTCAGGTTGCCGCGGCCGGCCAAATCCTGGATCGCCTGCCGGACGCAGGCGACCGAGGTCGGCCCGGAGATGTCCCGGTAGAGGCCCGACTGGTCGTTGAGCACGCCGATCTTGATGGTGTTGGCCGCGCCTTGCGCGCGGGCGGCGCCGCTCCAGGGCAGCGCCGCGGCCGACGCGCCGGCCGCGGCGGTCTTGAGGAGGGTGCGGCGGTCGATGGTCATACGGGTGTCTTCCTCGTTCGTGCTGGGTGGCGCCGTCAGACGCCGAGGTACTCGTGCAGGCGGCCCAAGGACGCGGTCAATTCGCTGTTCGGCACCATGTCCACGACCCGCCCGTGCTCCATGACGTAGTGCCGGTCGGCGACGGTTTGGGCGAAGCGGAAGTTCTGCTCCACCAGCAAGACGGTGAATCCGCGCGCCTTGATTTCGCGGATGGTGCGGCCGATCTGCTGCACGATCACCGGCGCCAAGCCTTCCGTAGGCTCGTCCAGCAGCAGCAGCTTGGCCCCGGTGCGGAGGATGCGGGCGATGGCCAGCATCTGCTGCTCGCCGCCCGAGAGCTTGGTGCCGGGGCTGCGCGCCCGCTCCTTCAAGTTGGGGAAAAGCGCGTAGATGGTGTCGAGATCCAGCCCGCCCGGCTGCACCACGGGCGGCAGCATCAGGTTCTCGGTCACGTCCAGGGACGCGAAGATGCCCCGCTCCTCCGGGCAGAAGGCGATGCCAGCGCGGGCGATGCGGTCCGAGCGGTCGTTGATCGTCTCGCGGCCCTCGTAGCGGACGCTGCCGCTACGCCGCCCGACCAGGCCCATGATGGCGCGCAGCGTGGTGGTCTTGCCGGCGCCGTTGCGCCCGAGCAGCGTCACCACTTCGCCCGGCGCGATCTCCAGCCCGACGCCGTGCAGGATGTGGCTTTCGCCGTACCAGGCTTCGAGGTTGGACACCTCAAGGAGCGCTTTACCGCCGCCGGCCGGCGACGGGCCGCCGCTCCGCCCGTTCGGCATCCCATCAGCCATGCGCCGCGGCTCCTTCGGCCTCGCTGCCCAGGTAGGCGGTGACCACCTCGGGGTTCCGGGACACGCTGGCGTAATCCCCCTCGGCCAGCACCTTGCCGCGCGCGAGGACGGTGATGGTGTCGCACAGGCCGGAGACCACCTTGAGGTTGTGCTCCACCAGCAGCACGGTCCGACCCGCCGAAACACGCTTCACCAGAGCGACGATGCGGTCCACGTCCTCGTGCGTCATCCCGGCGGTGGGCTCGTCGAGCAGCATCATCACCGGATCGAGCGCCAGGGTGGTGGCGATCTCCAACGCCCGCTTGCGGCCGTAGGGCAACTCGCCGGCGGTCAGGTCCGCGTAGCCGTTGAGGCCGACGTCGTCGAGCAAGGCCCTGGCCCGGTCGTCGTACTGCCGCAGCAGCGTTTCCGACCGCCAGAAGTCGAAGGAGCCGCCGCGCTGCCGTTGCAGGGCCAGCCGCACATTCTCCAGCACGGAAAGGTGCGGGAAGACGGCCGATATCTGGAAGGAGCGCACGAGCCCGAGCCGAGCGACCTGCGCCGGCTTCATGCCGGTGATGTCCCGCCCGTCGTAGCGGATGGTGCCCCGGGTCGGGGGCAGGAACTTCGTCAGGAGATTGAAGCAGGTGGTCTTGCCGGCGCCGTTAGGCCCGATCAGCCCGTGGATGCTGCCGCGCCGGACCCGGAGCGAGACGTCGCTCACCGCGACGAATCCCAGGAACTCCTTGGTCAGCCCGGCCGTCTCCAGGATGATGTCATCCACCTGGCACGCTCTCCCGATCTCGCCCCGCCTGCGGCCCGTCCGAGGCCGTCGTTGCGGCTAGGTATGGCCGTCTCGCCTATGGGGCGCAAGGGAGCGTCCGGGCAAACAAAAGAGATCGGGCGGGCCGCTCCGGGCCGGTGCGCCCCTGGGCAGAGCCGCCGGGCACGGCCCGGCGCTCCGGTTCAGGCCTGGGGGCGGAGTTGGCGCACCACCTCGTCGGGCGGGAGGTGGTCGCGCCCGTCGGCGTAGCGCCAATCGGCCATGGCGCCCCGGCCGTCGCGGAGCACGGTGCGGCCGACGAACGCGCCCATGGTGGACTGGTGGTCGATCGCCCGGAACTCGACTTCGCCGAAGACGCCGTCGAACTTGAGGCCGCGCATGGCGGCAACCATGGCGTCGGTGCCGGTGCCGTTCGCGCGCCGGAGCATGGCGGCGACGGCCCGTACCGTGTCGTACCCGACCACGCTGCCGAGCCGGGGATGGTCGTTCCAGCGTCGGCGGTAGGCGTCGCGGAAGGCGGCGTGCGCCGGCGTTTCGAGCTGGTCATGGGGGTAGCCTGTGACGATCCAGTCCTCCGGCGCCTCGTCCAGCATGGGGAGGAGGTACTCCGGCTCGCCGGTCAGGAGCGAGACGACGCGGCGGCGCTCGAACAAGGCGCGGGTGGCCGCTTGGCGCACGAAGTTGGTGAGGTCCGCGCCGAAGGTGACGTTGAAAATGGCATCCGGATTGGCGGCCGCGAGCGCTTGCACCGTCGCGCCGGCGTCGATGCGTCCGAGGGCCGGGAACTGTTCGGCCACGAACTGCGCGTCCGGCCGCGCGCGGCCGAGCAGCTCCTTGAACCAGCGCGCGGCGGATTGGCCGTACTCGTAGTTGGGCGCCACCACGGCCCAGCGCTTGGCCGGCAGCTTGGCCGCCTCTTCGACCAGCATGGCGCATTGCATGTAGGTGCTAGGGCGCAGGCGGAAGGTGTAGCGGTTGCCGCGCGACCAGACGAGCGCGTCGGTCAGCGGCTCGCTCGCCACGTACAGCCGGCGGCGCTGGTCGGCGAACTCGGAGACGGCCAGGCCGACGTTGGAGAAGAAGCCGCCCGCGAGCAGGGCGACGCGCTCCTCGCCCACCAGTTCGCCCGCCATCCGCACGGCATCCTCCGGCCGGCCGGCGTCGTCGCGGAACACCGTCTCGATCAGCCGGCCGTCGATGCCGCCGGCGGCGTTGATCTGCTCCTGCGCCAGCATCCAGGCATTGCGGTACGGCTGGAGGAAAGCCGGTTGCGCGGTGTAGCTGTTGATTTCCCCGATGCGGATCGGCCCGCCCTGGGGCCGCGCGAGGCGGGGCGCCGCGAGGGCGGCCGCTCCCGCGGCCGCCACGACGACGGCCCGCCGGCCGGTGCGGTGGCCGGCGCGCGGCATTACGCCGCGAGCGCCCCGCCGGCCTCCGCCAGCGCCCGCACGTGGTGGTCCGCGTCGCCGAAGGTGGCGTCGTTGACCGTGAGGCGCTTGAAGTAGTGGCCGGCGGCGTACTCCATCGTCACCGCGATGCCGCCGTGGAGCTGGATCGCCTGCTGGCCCACGAAGCGGGCGGACCGGCCGATCTGCACCTTCACCGCCGCCATGGCCTTGCGCCGCTCCGCCGCGTCCGGCTCCTCCGCCGACATGGCCGCGAAGTAGGCCATGGAGCGCGCCTGTTCGAGCTGCACCAGCATGTCGGCGGCGCGGTGCTGCAAGGCCTGGAAGCTGCCGATGGGCCGGCCGAACTGCTGCCGCGTCTTCATGTAGTCGACGGTCATGTTGTGGGCCACTTCCATGGCGCCCACGGCTTCCGCCGCGAGCGCGGCGATGGCCTCGTCCACCACGCGGTCCACGAGCGGCAGGCCGTCCGCCGGGTCGCCGAGCACGGCGCCGCCGTCCACCCGCACGCCGGACAGCTCGACTTCAGCGGCGCGCTGCCCGTCCACCGTGCGGTAGCCGCGACGGGTGACGCCTTGGGCGCCCGCGTCCACCACGAACACGCCGATGCCCCGGTGGTCGCGCCGCTCGCCGGCGGTGCGCGCCGTGACCACGAGTTTGTCGGCGCTGTCGCCGTGCAGGACCATGCCCTTGCGGCCGTCCAGCACCCAGCAGGAGCCGTCGCGCCGGGCGGTGCTCGCCACGTCGTGCAGGTCGTAGCGCGACTGCCGCTCGGTGTGGGCGAAGGCCATCAGCAGCTCGCCCGCTACCATCTTGGGCGCGAATTCCGCGCGCAGCGCGTCGTTGCCGCCGTGGCGGAGGAAGCCGCCGCCGAGTACCATGGTCGGCAACCAGGGTTCGAGCGTGATGGCGCGGCCCATCTGCTCCGCGACCAGCATGGTCTCGACCGGGCCGCCGCCGAAGCCGCCCTCCTCCTCCGAGAAGGGCAGCCCGAGCAGGCCGAGCTCGGCGTAGCTGGACCACATCTCGCGGCTCCAGCCTTCCGGCGCCTTCATGTACTCCTTGCGCTGCTCGAAGCCGTAGCGGTCGGCGAGCAGCCGGGCCAAGCTGTCTTGGAGGAGCCGCTGCTCCTCCGTCAGGTCGAAGTCCATGGCGGTTCAGAGCCCCAAGAACGCTTTGGCCATGATGTTGCGCTGGATCTCGTTGGACCCGCCGTAGATCGACTGCTTGCGCCAGTTGAAGTAGACGCCGGCGAGGCCGAAGGCCCAGTCGGGCGCCACGTCCACCTCGTTCGCGCCCTCCGCGTCCGGATCGCCGTCCACCCAGGCGTAAGGGCCGGCGGCCTTCATCAGCAGCTCGGAGCACATCTGCTGGATCTCCGTGCCCTTGATCTTGAGCACCGAGGTCGCCGGGTCCGGCTTCTTGTCCTTGCGCTTGGCCTCGGAGGCGATGACGCGCATCACCGTCATCTCCAGCGCCTTCAGCTCGACCTCGATCTCCGCGACCTTGCGGGCGAAGTCGGGGTCTTGCATCAGCGGCTTTCCGCCATCCATGGACTCGGTCGAGGCGATGGCCCTGAGCCGGCGGATGCGCTCGCGGCTGGCGCCGACCCGGGCCTGGCCGAAGCGCTCGTTGCCGAGCAGGAACTTGGCGCAGTCCCAGCCGCGGTTCTCCTCGCCGATCAACTGGTCCGCCGGCACCTTCACGTCGTCGAAGAAGACCTCGTTGACCTCGTGCCCGCCCTCGATGGTGATGATCGGCCGCACGGTGATGCCCGGCGAGCGCATGTCGGCCACCAGGAAGGAGATGCCCTCCTGCTTCTTCGCGTTCGGGTCCGTGCGCGCCAGCAGGAAGATCCAGTCGGCGTGCTGCGCGAGCGTGGTCCAGGTCTTCTGGCCGTTGACGACGTAGTGGTCGCCCTCGCGCACCGCCCGCGTCTTGAGGCCGGCGAGGTCGGAGCCGGCGCCGGGCTCGGAGAAGCCCTGGCACCACCAATCGTCCAGGTTCGCCATGCGCGGCAGGAAGCGCTTCTTCTGCTCCTCCGTGCCGAACTCGATGATCACCGGGCCGCACATGTTGGTGTTGAAGGCGAGCGGCTGCGGCGCCGGCGCCTGCTGCAACTCCTCCCGGAAGATGTAGCGCTGGCCGAGCGTCCAGTTCGGGCCGCCCCATTCTTGCGGCCACTCGGGCACCGCCCAGCCCTTGGCGTTCAGCTTGCGCTGCCAGTCCACGACCATGTCCTTGGTCGGGCTCTTGCCGGCGACCATGCGCTCGCGCGTCTCGGCCGGCAGCTCGCGGGCGATGAAGTCGCGCACCTCCTGCCGGAAGGCGCGCTCGGCGTCGTTGAAGCGGAGTTCCATGGCGTCCTCTCGGATGTCGGTGGGCGCGTCAGGCCGCCTGGGCCGGCGCCTTCATGGTGGCGAAGCTGCCGCCCTCGGCGGCGAGGCGTTCGATCAGCGGCGCCGGGCGCAGGTTGGGGTCGCCCGTGGCTTCGGCGTAGTGCGCCAGCTTGTCGCGCACCTGCTCGAGGCCGAGGCTGTCGGCCCAGAACATCGGGCCGCCCCGCCAAGCGGGCCAGCCGAAGCCGTTCACGAACACCACGTCGATGTCCACCGGCCGCGCAGCGATGCCCTCCTCCAGGATGCGCGCGCCCTCGTTCACCATCGGCAGCAGCAGCCGCTCCAGGATTTCGGAGTCCTCGATCTTGCGCCGCCGCACCTGCATCTTCTCGGCGACGTCGAGGATGATCTTTTCCACTTCGGGGTCCGGTTGCCGCTTGCGGTTCTCGTCGTAGCGGTAGTAGCCGGCCCCGGTCTTCTGGCCGAAGCGCCCCTTGGCGACGATGGCGTCGGCGATCGGAGCGACGGTGCCGCGCGCCTTGCGCACCGCCGCGCCGATGTCGAGCCCGGCGAGGTCGCCGGTGGCGAGCGGGCCCATGGCCATGCCGTAGGCCTCCATCACCCGGTCGATGTCCTGCGGCAGGGCGCCTTCCAGCAGCAGCTTCTCCACCTGCGGGCCGCGCTTGCCGGTCATGCGGTTGCCGACGAAGCCGTCGCAGTTGCCCACAACGACGTTGAGCTTGCCGATGCGCTTGCCGACGTCCATCGCGGTGGCGAGCGTCTGCGCGCTGGTCTTGGCGCCGCGCACGATCTCCAGGAGCCGCATGACGTTGGCCGGGCTGAAGAAGTGCATCCCGCAGACCAGTTCCGGCCGCGACGTCGCGGAGGCGATCTCGTCGATGTCCAAAGTCGAGGTGTTGGAGGCGAGGACGGCGCCCGGCCGCGCGACCTTGTCGAGCCGGCCGAAGATCTCTTTCTTCACCGCCATGTCCTCGAACACAGCCTCGACCACGAGGTCGGCCTCGCGCACGGCGGCGTCGAAGTCGGTGGAGCCCTTCAGCAGGGCCGAGCGGCGCTCCATCTCCTCCGGCTTAAGGCGGCCGCTGTCCACCGTGCGCTGCCAGTTGGCGCGGCAGCGGTTCAGCCCCTTCCCCAACGCTTCGGCGCTGGTCTCCACCATCGTCACCGGCAGGCCGAAGTTGGCCGCGCTCATGGCGATGCCGCCGCCCATGGTGCCACCGCCGATCACCACCAAGCGCTGCACGGGCAGCGGCTTGGTGTCCGCCGGCACGCCGGGCACGCGCTGCGCTTCCCGCTCGCCGAAGAAGACGTGCCGCAGCGCCTTGGACTGCTCGCCGGAGACGAGTGTCTGGAACAGGTCCCGCTCGCGCTTCAGCCCCTCCTCGAAGGGCAGGGTGAAGGCGGCGCGCACCGCCTCGACGCAGCCCTTGGGGCTTTCCTGCCCGCGGCTGCGCGCCAAAAGCTTCTGCGCCGCGGCGTCGAAGGCGGCCATGCCCTGGCCCTGGATCTTGTCCGTGCGGTCCCGCGCCAATGCGAAGCGCCGCCCGGACGCCGCAGCGTCCCGCGCCCAGGCAACCGCCGCCTTCTCGAGTTCGCCTTGCAGCACCGCGTCCACGAAGCCCAGGCGTTGCGCCTCCTCCGCCGTGACCGGCTCCCCGCTCACTATCATCCGCAGCGCTTCGAGGCCGATCAGCCGCGGCAGGCGTTGGGTACCGCCGGCGCCGGGCACGAAGCCGCGCTTCACCTCCGGCAAGCCGAGTTGCCCGCCCGGCGAGGCGACCCGGGCGTGGCAGGCGAGCGCCAACTCAAGCCCGCCGCCCAGCGCGTTGCCATGGATGGCGGCGACAACCGGCGCGTCCGACGCCTCGATCGCGTCGAACACGTCCGGGAGCGAGGGCGGCTGCCGCGGCTTGCCGAACTCGGTCATCTCGGCGCCGGCGCTGAAGCCGCGGCCGGAACCGATCAGCACGACCGCCCGCGCCCCGGCCTTCTGCGCCGCCCGCAGACCGTCGAGCAGCCCGGCGCGGACCTCCGTGCGGAGCGTGTTCACCGGCGGGTTGGCGATGCGGAGGACGTGCACATCGCCGTCCACGGCGTGTTCGACGAAGCCCGACCCTTCGGCCATGGCGATCTCCTCCGTGGTTGATTGTCAGCGGCCGCGGCTGTTGCGCCGCATCCTCCGTCCGCGCCGCCTGGCCGTCAACCGAGGGGCCCGGCGCCCCCCGGCGCGTCGCGGCGACCGTTGGACGCGCCCGTCCCGGCGCTTACCGTCACGAGGCGAAAGGAGGAGGACCGACTGATGGACCGGCGCGCAACGCGGGAACCCGCCCGTTCTGACGACGTGCCGGCCGCCGATCGGCGCGCGGCCGACCGGGAAGCACGGCTCGCCGCGGCCCTGCGGGCCAACCTGCGGCGGCGGAAGGCGCAGTCGCGCGCGCGCCAGGACGCGCCGGAGGACGGCCCGCGCTCCGGAGCGTCCTCCGATGCTGACGAGGGCGGCGGGACCTAACGCTTTGGTTGCGACGAGAGCAGCGGTACGCTAGACGAAAGGGCGGAAGGGCAGGCCCGGCAGAGGGGTATCCGCGCCCCGCGTCCCGGAAGTGCCGCCATGCCCATCATGCCCGACCACTGGATACGCCGCATGGCGGCCGAGAAGGGCATGATCGAGCCCTTCGTGGAGCGCCAGCAACGCCAGGGCGTGATCAGCTACGGCCTGTCCTCCTACGGCTACGACGCCCGCGTATCCGACGAGTTCAAGATCTTCACCAACGTCGACAACGCGGTGGTGGACCCGAAGAACTTCTCCGAATCCGGGTTCGTTACGCGCAAGACTGATGTCTGCATCGTACCGCCCAACTCCTTCGCCTTGGCGCACACCACCGAGTACTTCCGCATCCCGCGGGACGTGCTGGTGATCTGCTTGGGCAAATCGACCTACGCCCGTTGCGGGCTGATCGTGAACGTCACTCCCCTGGAACCGGAATGGGAAGGGCAGGTGACGATCGAGATTTCCAACACCACCCCCCTGCCCGCCCGCATCTACGCCAACGAGGGTATCTGCCAATTCCTGTTCTTGAAGGGCGACTCGCCGCCGGAAGTCAGCTACGCCGACCGGGCGGGCAAATACATGCACCAGCGCGGCGTCGCGCTGCCGAAGCTGTAGCGACGCCGGCCATGGACCGCATCCGCATCCGCGGCGGCCGGCCGCTCACCGGGACCATCCCGGTCAGCGGCGCCAAGAACGCGGCCTTGCCGCTGATGGCGGCGGCGCTCCTCTCCGACGGGCCATTGCGCCTGGGAAACGTCCCGGACTTGGCGGACGTGGCGACCATGGGCGCCCTGCTGCGGCACCACGGACTGTCCGTGGACCACGACAAGCGCGAGCGGACCATCACCCTCGCCGGCGCCGCCAACGACCTCGAAGCCCCCTATGACATCGTCCGGAGGATGCGCGCCTCGGTGCTCGTGCTCGGACCGCTGCTGGCCCGGCACGGCGAGGCCAAGGTCAGCCTCCCCGGCGGCTGCGCCATCGGCACCCGGCCGGTGGATCTGCACCTCAAGGCGCTGGAGCAACTCGGCGCCGCGATCGAGTTGGAGAGCGGCTACATCCACGCCAAGGCGCCGCGAGGCCTCAGGGGCGCGACCGTCATCTTCCCGCAGGTCTCCGTCGGGGCCACCGAAAACCTGCTGATGGCGGCGACCTTGGCCGAAGGCGAAACCATCCTGGTGAACGCCGCCCGCGAGCCGGAGATCGCCGACCTGGCCATGTGCCTGATGCGCATGGGCGCCCGAATCGAAGGCATCGGCACCGACCGCTTGAGGATCGAGGGCGTCCGCGCCCTCACCGGCGCCACGCACCGCATCGTTCCCGACCGCATCGAGGCCGGCACCTATGCCTGCGCCGCCGCCGTCACCGGCGGGTCCGTGCTGCTGGAGGGCGCCCGCATGGAGCACCTCGGCGCGGTGGTCCGCACCTTGCGGGACGCCGGGGTGGAGGTGGCCGAACGGCCGGAGGGCTTGCGCGTCAGCCGCAGGAACGGGCTCTCGGGCACGGACGCCATGACCGAGCCTTTCCCGGGCTTCGCCACCGACATGCAGGCGCAGTTCATGGCCTTGATGTGCGTCGCGGAGGGCGCCTCGATGATCACCGAAACGATTTTCGAGAACCGCTTCATGCACGTGCCCGAGCTGATGCGGATGGGAGCGCGCATCAACTACCACGGCGCCAGCGCCATCGTCCGCGGGGTGCCGCGCCTGTCCGGCGCGCCGGTGATGGCCACGGACCTGCGCGCCTCGGTCTCGCTGGTGCTCGCCGGCCTCGCCGCCGAAGGCGAAACCATCGTCAACCGGGTGTACCACCTCGACCGGGGCTACGAGCGGGTGGAGGCCAAGCTCGCCGCCGTCGGCGCGAACATCGAACGGCTGTCCGGCTGACATGGAAGTGTGACTTCCGCGACTCCGACTCGGATGCTACCCGATCGCATGGACGGTTCGCTTTCTTCCCCGCTCAACCCGGCGGGGTCCACCGACGACTCCGGAACGGTAGTGTTGGCCTTGCCCAAGGGCCGCATCCTGGGCGAAGTCGGCCCGTTGCTGGCGCGCGCCGGCATCCATCCCGCCCCCGACTACGCCGACGAGGACAGCCGCCGCCTCCGGTTCGAAACCGACGACCCGGCGCTCGACGTGGTGCGCGTGCGGCCTTTCGACGTCGCCACCTTCGTGGCGCACGGGGCGGCGCAGATCGGCGTTTGCGGCGCCGACGTGCTGATGGAGTTCGACTACCCGGAGATCTACGCACCGCTCGACCTCGGCATCGGCCGCTGCCGCGTCAGCGTGGCGGAGCCGGCGGGAACGGCCGGGGCGGACGACCCGGCCCGGTGGTCGCGCGTCACGGTCGCCACCAAGTACCCCAACATCGCCCGCCGGCACTTCGCAGCCCGTGGCGTGCAAGCGGAGTGCGTCCACCTCAACGGCGCGATGGAACTGGCGCCCTCCCTCGGGCTGTCGCGCCTGATCGTCGATCTGGTGCAGACGGGGAGCACCCTCGCCGCCAACGGGCTGGTCGAGACGGAGACCATCGCGCACGTCACCTCCCGCCTGATCGTCAACCGCACCGCCCTCAAGACCCGCCCCGAGCGGATCGGCGCCTGGATCGCCCGACTCCGCACCGCCTTGGCTTCGCCGTGAGGCGGCTGTCCACGGCCGATCCCGGCTTCGAGGCCGCCTTCTCGGAGCTGCTCGACGCGCCTCGGGAGGACGCGGCGCGGGTGGACGCAGCGGTAGCGGAGATCATTTCGGTGGTGCGCGCCGGCGGCGACCGCGCCTTGCTGGACCTCACCGCCCGCTTCGACGGGCACGCGCCGGAAACCGCCGAGGCCCTGCGCGTGCAGCCGGCCGAGATCGACGCGGCCGTGGCCGGAGTCGCGCCCGACCTGCTGGCGTCCCTCGACCTCGCGGCGGCGCGGATCGAGCGGTTCCACGCGGCGCAGATGCCGCGCGACCTCGCCCTGCCGGACCCCGCCGGGCTCACGCTCGGCATGCGCTGGACAGCGCTGGACGCGGTCGGCCTCTACGTGCCGGGCGGCAAGGCGGCCTATCCCTCCTCCGTGCTGATGAACGCCATCCCCGCGCGCGTGGCCGGTGTCCGGCGTGTGGCCATGTGCGTGCCGACGCCTGGCGGCGTGCTGAACCCGCTGGTCCTGGCGGCCGCGCGGCGGGCGGGGGTGGACGAGGTCTGGCGGGTCGGCGGCGCGCAGGCCATCGCCGCCTTGGCCTGGGGCACGGAGAGCATCGCCCCCGTGGACCGCATCGTCGGCCCGGGCAACGCCTACGTGGCGGAGGCTAAGCGGCAGGTCTTCGGCCGCGTCGGCATCGACTCGATCGCCGGGCCGTCCGAGGTGGTGGTGCTGGCCGACGCCGCCAACGATCCCCGCCACGTGGCCCTGGACCTGCTGGCCCAGGCCGAACATGACGAGGCCGCCCAGGCCATCCTCATCACGGACGCCCCCGCCTTCGCCGACGCGGCGGCCTCCGCGGTCGAAGACTCTTTGCGCGGCCTGGCCCGCCGTGCCATCGCCGGGGAAAGCTGGCGGCGGCACGGCGCCGTGGTCGTTGTGCGCGACTGGGACGAGGCGGCGGCGCTGACCGATCGGCTGGCGCCGGAGCATCTCCAAGTCATGGTCGCCGACCCCGCCGCCCTTTTCGCGCGCGTGCGCCACGCCGGCGCCGCCTTCCTCGGCCGCTGGTGCCCAGAGGCCCTCGGGGACTACACCGCCGGCCCCAACCACGTGCTGCCCACCGGGCGCACGGCGCGGTTCGCCTCCGGCTTGTCGGTGTTCGACATGCTAAAGCGCACCACCTGGGTCGAGGCGTCCGAAGCCGGGCTCGCGGCCATCGGCCCCGCCGCCGTCGCGTTGGCGGAAGCCGAAGGATTGGGCGCGCACGCGGCCAGCGTTTCGGCGCGCCTGCGGTAGGCCTAGCTGCCCGCGCCCTAAGCGCTTGGTGGTACCCGGCGCCCGCCGTTCTTGACCGGGCGGCGCCGGATGCTCATGTTTCGGCCCTGCGGCCGACCCCTCGCCTCGCGCGCCGGGATCCCCGCCTTCCCAGCGCGCCAGAAACGACGAGGCTCGATGTCCAAAGAAGACATGATGGAGTTCAGCGGCACGGTCCAAGAACTGCTGCCGAATGCCATGTTCCGCGTGAAGCTCGACAACGAGCACATGGTGCTCGCCCATACCAGCGGAAAGATGCGGAAGAACCGCATCCGCGTCCTCGCCGGCGACCGGGTGAATGTGGAGATGACGCCCTACGACCTCACCAAGGGCCGCATCACCTTCCGTTACAAATGACGCCGCCGTTGTAGGGCAAACCGTAGTGGCCGAGCAGCGGCCGCCGCTGGTTCTGGCCTCGGCGAGTCCCCGGCGGCTCGACCTCCTGGCCCGTATCGGCGTGGTGCCGGATGCCGTCAGCCCCACCGACATCGACGAAACCCCGCGGAAGGGCGAAGCGCCGCGTCGACTCGCCGCCCGTTTGGCCGCCGCCAAGGCGGGCGCCGCCGAAGCGCCGCCCGGCGCGCTCGTGCTGGCCGCCGACACGGTGGTGGGCCTCGGCCGTCGCGTCCTGCCCAAGGCCGACACCGAGACGGAGGCGCGGCGCTGCCTGGAGATGCTGTCCGGCCGCCGGCACCATGTGGCGACCGGCGTCGCCCTGCGCCTGCCGAACGGTCGGGTGCGGCACCGGTTGGTGCTCACGGCTTTGGCGTTCCAGCGCCTGACCGCCGCCCAGATCGACGACTACGTCGCGGGCGGCGAATGGCGGGGCAAGGCGGGGGGCTACGCCATCCAGGGGCGCGCCGAGTGCTTCGTGCGCTTCTTGTCCGGCTCCCACTCCAACGTCGTGGGCCTGCCGCTCTTCGAAACGGCGCAGCTCCTGCGTGGGGCGGGCTGGCTGGTCCCGTGAGGATCCTCGCAAGCCAGTCCCCCGGGGAGGTGCGGGTCGCGCTGCTGGACGACGAAGAGCGCCTGGTCGAGGCCTGGATCGAACGCGTGGGAGCGCCGGACGGGGTCGGCGACCTCCACCGCGCCCGGGTGACAGCGAAGGCACCCGCGATGGCCGGCGCCTTCGTCGCCCTCGGCGGCGGCGAAACCGGGTTCCTGCCGGAAAAGGACGTTCCGGGTCCGCCGGGAGAGGTGCTGCAGGAGGGCAAAGGCTTCGTCGTCCGTGTCACGCGCGCTGCCCAAGGCGGCAAGGGGCCGCGCGTGTCGGCGCGCCTCCACGCGGGCGAGGAAGCGCTCGCGGCTGGAGCAGCGGCGCCCGGAACGGCGCCGCGCTTGTTGGCGCGGGGCCCGGGCCCGGCGCTACGCCTCGCCCACGCGCATCCAGGCACAGTGGTTGAGACCGACGGGGCCGTCGTGGCCATGCGGTTGCGCGCGGCGCTGGGCCCGGACCGCGTGCAGCTCCGATCGGCCGCGCGCGTCTTCGATGACGCCCTGGAGGCGGAGTGGGACTCGCTGGCCGGTCCGGTCGTGCCGCTTCCAGGCGGCGGGCGGGTGCTGGTGCAGCCGACCGCCGCGCTCACCGCGATCGACGTGGATGCCGGCCCGGTGGCGGGCGGGCGCGACCGGAACGCTCAGGCGCGTTTCAACACGGATGCGATGGCGGAGGCGGCGCGGCAGATTCGGCTGCGCAATCTGGCCGGGCCGGTGCTGCTCGATGCAGCGGGCCTGTCGCGGCGCGAGCGCGAGCGCTTGGCGCAGCCCTTGGCCCGCGCGCTCGCCCCCGATCCGCTGGTGCAGTTGCTCGGCCTCGGGCCGCTCGGCTTGTTCGAAATGCAACGGCGGCGCGTCCACCCCCCGTTGCACGAGGTCCTCGGCTGGCCGCCCTCGCCCCTCACCCGCGGCTTGGCGGCCCTCCGGCGCGCCGCGCGAGAGGCGGCCGCGACCCCTGGCCGCGCGCTGGCCCTACGCGCCGCCCCCGCCGTGGTGTCCGCCTTGGAGGGTTCGGCGGACGCGATGCGCGAGATGGCCGAAGCCGCCGGGCGCCCGCTGCAACTCCGCGCCGACCCAGCGCTTTCGCCTGGCGACGAAACGCTGGAGGAGAACGGAAATGGCCGATGAGCCCCGGCCTGCCGGGTCGCCCAGACGCTGCCCCGTCTGCGGCAAACTCGCCGCCGCAGCATTCCGCCCCTTCTGTTCCGAACGATGCCGGCAGGTGGACCTCGGCCGCTGGCTGTCCGGCCGATACGCCGTCCCGGGCGACCCGGAGCCGGACGGCGACGGCAGGCCCCAAGAGTAGGAGCCGGTGGACAGGCGTGGCGGTTTCGGTTATTTCCGCCCGCCTACCCCGAGCGGCGCGACTGCCGTACCGCCCGGCAGGGCCCAGGTAGCTCAGTTGGTAGAGCATGCGACTGAAAATCGCAGTGTCGGTGGTTCGATTCCGCCCCTGGGCACCTTCCAAAACACCTGAAATAGTTGGATTTAACGACGATCCCGGGCACCCCCGGGGCGATCGTAAGCGTTCGTAAACATTGACGATCTGGGATGGATGTATCCCAGGCGCCTTACACGAACCCACGGTGGTGGGAAGTCGCGCGTTGGTGGTTGTTCAACGCGGCTCTGCAATTATTCTGGCGAACGGTCCTCAAGGGGGGGGTTGAGCGGCCGACCGGCGGCACGCCTTCCCGGCGGGACCGTAAACAGAAACTCGTTTACAGTTTTCGTACTGAAATCTTAATTAATCAGCCCTTCTGGCAGCAATAGAAATTAACGTCCAATTACAAATCAGTCATGGACTTCAAGCACGCGCGATATTATCGTGCCGTGGTTGCTTGGGCACAGGCGCAATCATGCTCAGTTGGATCAAGCCGCTCGCCGTGCGTGTGGTGCTGGGATTGTCCTTCGCGGGTTTCGCAACAGTTGCGCAGGCCAACTGCACCCCGCAGGAGACGCAGTTCGCGGTGGGCTCTTTCAACCTGCTCTTCGGGGGAGAGATCACCATCGGCCAGCTTGCGGACCGACTTGTCAGGAACCTTTCCCAGCCCTGCCAGCAGTCCCTTCAAGCGCAAGGATCCGCCCCCGCTCCACGTCCCCGGCCTCCCACGCCTCAACCACAGCCAACTTGCATCGGAGGCGTGTGCTGCCTGCCGGGCGGCGGTCCCTGTTTCGCCCGGTAGGCGCCCTTCAGTTGAACGGGCTGGGGGTTGCTCCCCGGCCCGTCGGCGCCGTGCTTTGGAATGGCGGCGTCAGCGGCCCTTCCGCTCCTTGGCGGCCAGCACGTGGTCGATCAGCCGCAGCGCCTTCCGTAGGTCGGCGCAGGGCTGGTCCTGGCGGTCAGGTGGACGACCTCCTGGCCGCCCCAGCAGGCCAGCATGAGGTGTAGGTCGCCCGGAAGCTCCGGCGCGGCCACCTCCAGGAACTCATGGATGATCTCGTTCAGCACGGGGGGATGTTTGTCGCCGCGCAGAGAGGCCCCGGTGCAGCCCTCATCCGCCGCGTCGGCGGCGCCATAGGCAGCGGAGGTGGTCCCGTCACCGCCAACGATGGAGGCGGCTGCTATGGAGAACGGCGCGCGGATCGACACCTTCCCCTGCGACGAACTGGAGTTCACGCCCGCCGAAGCCCGCGCCTTGCTGGCGGCGTTCCGGTGCGTCGGCATCCGGGGCGACCTCGGCGCCAAAGGTACGCTACTGATCACGCTCCGGAGCGAAGCCAGCGGCTTCGACCCCGCGGACGCCCTCCGCGCGCCCGGCGAGGACACCCGCCGCGGACCTGCCCGGGCACCCCGGCGCCCCGGCCGACCTCCCGCGCGCGATGCTGGACGCGGCGGAGAAGGTCGAGAAGCTGGGTGACCTGCTGTGCGAACGCCTGTTTGGCTGGGTGCACGACTTCCGCGAACCGGCGGGCGTCCACGGCACCGCGAACGGCGCCTAGCCCCGCCCAAGCAACACGATGCTTGGCCGGGCCATGGAGACCGCCGTGGCCGAGGCGCAGGCGGCGGCGTCGAGCAACGGGTCGTGCTCACGGCGTACCGCGGCGGGAGTCGGCGGTGACCGGGAGGGTGCTGCCTACGCGGCGCGCGCGCGATCGCCTGATTGCCGCCTGCTCAATCCTGCCGTCCGATCCCCCGAGGCGCGGTGCCTTGCCCTCAACCAGGGAGGAGGTCGGAGCCGCACGGCATGGTCAACCGTGCGGCCGCACCTTGCCGGGTTCGGCGCGCACGGTGCTCCCGCGCATCTTTCGATGCGACCCACCGCTGGCCGGTTCGCACACGCCCCGCCGCGAGGACCACGCGACCAAGAACGCGATGCAGGTCGAGTTCTACCCGGAGATGGGCGTCACCGCCGCCATCCCCACCCGAAGCCACGCCCCGCAAGGCATGCCCGCAAGCCGTTCTGCAAGAACGAGATTTTTCGGCCCGCCCGGACCAACAGGCGGCTCGTGGTGCGGGTCGGGACGCCGGACGGCATCCGAACCGGCGGGGGTTCAGCCTCGGCCGTAGCGCCGCCCGCGTCGCCCCGGTCTCCCATCGCCTACCGTTCGCACCTCGGCCGATCGATGGTCCCGCGATGACGACAAGAGCGACAGCGCCTCCGCCCCCTGCGCCCCCGGAACCGGACCCTTGGGGTGACCCGCCGCCCGAGTGGGTGGCGCTCAGCAGCGTGCTCCACAGGGTCCAGCATGAGCGTGGCATTCTGCCCGCCGCAGCGGCGCCTGTGCTGCGCCCGGCGATCATGCGCGGCGCGTCGCCCGGGTTCGATCCGGAACCCGGAGCCCCGCCCGGCATCCCGCACCGCGTCGGGGTGGTCAGGCCGCCCGGGTACCCGTCGAACTTCGGCAAGTTCGCCTCGCGCGACGAACGCCTAGTCTACGTGTCCGGGCACGCGCTCGGCGGCTGGGGAGCCGTCGATTGGCGCACCGGGACCGTCGGGTTGGACCGGACGTACCTCGCGTGGCTGACAACCTGGGCCGCGTACGATCCCGGCACCGGCGCCACGACGGAGCATCCCGTGCCCCGCGGGAGCGGTGTGGTCGAGGTGGGTTGGACGGAGACGTGCGAACTCCTCTCCCGCCGCTTCGGCGGCGAGCGCCAAGTGGAGGCGCCGAGGGGACGTGCGCACGGCTCGCCGGACGAGGGCCGCGCCGCCCGGGCGCGGCGCGGCCCCCAACGCACCGATTGGGCAGAAGCGGACGCCCCGCTGCTCGACGAAATGGACGACATGATCCGCGGCGGCCGTGCGCGCAACGCGACGGACGCCGCGCGCCTGCTCGTCGCCGCCGGTCGCGTCGCGGGCCTCGGCGGAGAGGCCGCCAAGGTCCGGCGGCTGCGCGACAGGTTCTTGGCCCGCAAGACCTGACGGCTGACTCACGCCGAGGCCAGCGTCGCGCCCCGGCGCTGGCGCCGCCGAGGGAGCAGCCGTGGGTGCAGGGGTGCGCCACGGCGCAGCGGACTCCTCGGCGGCGGCCTAGCACTGTGCGGCTCCGCCCCGGCGCCGACCAGCCGGGCTCGACTCCGGGTGGGGGCGGTCGTGCAGCCGTCCGCGCGCCCGGGTGCGCCCGGCGGCTTTGCGGCTTCCGCAAGCCCGGCGCCGGTGCGCGGAGCAGACGACACGCACGGCCGAGTCGTGCCCGAGGAGCACCTACATGATCGCTTACGTCCCGCCCCCCTACCCCGCCCTGTTCGAGGCGCGCCCTCCGGACCCCAACGCCGACGGGCTGGCGTGGCCGGTGTGGGCCTTCGGGTTCACCGCCGCTGAGGCTCGGCACGTCGCAAGCTCCGGCACCGCGTTCCTCGGCGTGAGCGAATGGCCGAACGGCCCGGACCGGGAGGGCATGGTCGAGACACTGCTCGACAACAGCGACGACAGCAGCCGCAAGGTCGGCGCCGCGGCGGCGCGCAAGATCGATGCGGTGAGCCGCGAAGACTAGGAACGTCTCGTCGCCTGGATGCAGGGCTTTGCCCACGGCCGCGCCGCGCCGCGGCCGTGACCTGCCGGTGGCGGGCGGCGCCCGGCCCGCCACGCAGGCCGACGCCCGCGCCCCGCTCGCACCACACATCCCGCAAACGACCGCGGAGAACACGAACACCATGGATCAGCAACAGACCAGGGACAGCAGCGGCGCGGCAGGACCGCCGTCCGCGGGCGACCGAGGCTCGGAACGGCCTCGGTCCGCGCCGCCGCCATCCATGTCGCCCCGCCCGGACGGGCCGGGCCTGACGAAGGCCATTGATCGAGAGGACCGATGACAACCGACCCGCCGACGCGGACCAACGACTGCGGCGCCTGCAACCGGTGCTGCAAAACCACAGGGGTCGCGGACGCCGCTGCCCGGTTCTTCAAGCCCCCCGGGGTCCGGTGCGGGCACGCCAGGAGGGGCAAGGGGCGCGCGATCTACGCGGCGCGCCCCCGCGCCTGCGCGGGGTACGAGTGCTTCTGGCTAGCGTCGCAGAAGGGCCGGGGCGGGGGGCGCGGCAGGCTGCCCGGCGCCCTCCGGCCCGACCGCTGCGGCGCCATCCTGGAGGAGAACGGGCGCGGCGAGATGGTCGTCTGGATGGACGCCGAGCGGCCCGACGCCATCGAGAGGGGGGCGTTGGAGCGGTTCGTCGACGCGGAGGTCGACCGGGGCCGCGTCGTGGTCGCGCGGGTCGGCGACGACGACGTGCGGGTGATCGGGCACGAGGAGGCGGCGCTGGCCTTCGACGCGCGCGTCCGGGCCGACGGGGACGCCCTCCCGCATCGCCTCGTCTTCCGGCCGCGGCGGGGCCGCGCCGGAGCCACCGAGCCGTAGGGGGCGCTCGCCAGCTTGCCGGGCGTGGCGCACCACGGCCCGCGTTCCGGCTGCGCTCCGGCCGCGGCCGGTTCAGCCGCCCTCGCAGCGCCACCACAGCGTCGCCAGCGCCGCGTCCTCGCGCGACTGGAACACCACCCGGCGGCCGAGGACGATCATGTAGTCGCCCGCGCAATGCTCGGCGCACCACGCCCGCACCTCGTCGACCTTGGCGGGCGGGATCGGGATGGCGATGTGGGTCCCGTCTTCGTGGCGCTCCCACCCCGCGGAAGGCGCCGTCGTCACGGGCTGGCCTCCCCGCCGTCGGGCTTTCTCGGTCGGCCGCGCCCCCGCAGCGTCCCCGCCGCCGCCTTCTCCACCCTCTCCTTCTCCCTCTGGCGCTGCTTGCGCAGGCGGTCGCCTTCGCGCCGCTCGGCCTCGCGCTGCTCGAACGACCTGCCCGACGCTGCCGCCTTGGCGCCCGGCTTCGGCCCGGGCTTCGGGCGCTGCACGTCCAGGATGCCCGCCTCGGCCACCGGCTCTACCGACACCTCGTCGGCGACGCCCGCCTCGCGCAGCATCGCCGCCAGCGCCTCGGCCTGCCACAGGTCGTAGACGTACACCGTGTAGAGGCCGTCGAACCCCGCCTCGCGGACGGCGCCGCGCATGGCGAACTGCCAGATGTCCTCCCGTTCGCGGGCGCGCTCCACCTCCTCGCGCGTCAGCCCGAACACGTCCAGCAGGATGGCATCCTCGGGACGGGCCTTGCTGCTGTAGATCAAGGCGCACGAGGTTTGGCGCCGGTACAGGTTGGAGCCCGCCACCTTGGGCCGGACCTGCTCGCCGGGCACGCAGCCCTCGAAGTACGACACCACTCCTTCGTTGCCGCTCCAGTAGCCAAGCCCGTCGACGCCCTCCAGGTGGCGGCTGACCGCGGCGAGGCAACGCTTCCCCTCCCTGCCCTTGCCGGAACCGGAGGGGAACCACCATTCGGTCGAGGCCCGGTGGCCGCGGGTGAAGTAGCGGACGCGCACCGTCGGCTTCCGCGTCGAGGCTTGCCCGCCACCGACCTCGCGCCGCACGAACTCCACCTCCGTGCCGGACCACTTCCGCGCGGCGAGGCAGGTGAGGCTGTGAAAGAAGCCGCTAGCCGCGATCGTGGCCGTGGCGAAGGGCGCCAACTCGGCGGGCGTCCAGGAGGACCACCAGCGGACCGTCCGCTCCCGGTCGCGCGCGTCGCGCCAGTCCGCCACGTCGACGAACACGCCCTGCGGCGACCTGGACCGCTTGTGGAAGGCGGCCAAGCCCCCGACGAGATCGTCGGCCAGGATGTCGGCGGGGCTCGGGGCGTCGGCCTTGGGCGACACGCGGTGCCACGCCGTGCCCTCGACCGGCGCGAGGTCGTAGGCCGCCTGGAAGAACCTGCTGGACGCCGGGGCGCGGAAGCCGCCCGCGACGGTGGCCGAGGGCACCTCGTCGATCCTGGCGTGCCAGGGCGCGGCGGCCGCGCAGGAGAGGTCGGTCGCCATCAGCCCCTCGTGGGTCACGACCAGGATCGCGTGCCGCAGGGAGGACAACTCCTGGATGGCGTCGGCGATCTCGCGGGCGACGCCCGCCGGGGCGCGTCCCGCGACCTTGCTGTGGATGGCGCGGATCACCGGTTCGGTGCCCGAAAGGGCCGCCTCACGGCGGAGGCCGACCAGCGCCTCTCCGATCAAATCGGTGGTCGGCAGCGCGAACATGTACCGCCCTGCCACGCTCGTCATCTCGACGAGCAGTTCCTTGGTCTTGCCGCACCCGGGCGGACCGACCAGCACCTCTATTGTAATCAATGCACCTCTCCAAATCACCCGACACCGGAATGCGGCAGGCGGCAGAACCTCTGAAGTGACCTATGGCCGGTAATGGGTTCGGCGCGTGTCTACCTACTTATAGAATTCTTGGTGACCTATTTATCTCCTGCACGGACGCGCCCGCTCCGCGGCCGCGTGCCGCATTGTATTTGGCTGGCGGGGCGGAACTCCAGCTTCGCGTCGGGGCCGGTGGCCGCCTGACCGACCGGGCACGCGAGGGCCTGCGGGCGCGCGCCAGCGCGGGCGCGGGCCGGAGCGAGGGCGCCCGGGGCGCCCGTTGCCCTGGAGGTCAGGCTTGGGCCGGGCGCGGCCCAGGGGCGAAGCCCCGGCCGGGGCCGCGGGCGGCCCGACCTCGTTGCCGGTGCCGCGCCGCGCAGCGGCATGGCGTCGTTCCACTTGACCAAGCCGGTCACGCGGCCCGCCGACACCCCACCGCGCGCCCGTGCCGTCGGCCGCTGGCGCGGCCTCCCCACCGCCCCACGGAAGCGCGGGTCGCCAGCGACGTGGCGCAGCCGAACCGCACGGCCTCACCGGGGCGGAGCCGCGCCCAAGGCGCGTCCCCGCCCGGAGAGAACCGGACGCGGCGGGAACCGGGCTGGCGCCCTCGCCGCGGCGGCGTCGCGCGGGGCGCGCTCCGCCGCCCGGCGTTCCCGCCGCGTCACCCGCTCCGCCAAGTCCCCATGCGTCCCGGCCGCCCAACGGCCGTGCCCGTGCCGGGCTGGCGCCGCGGCGGGCCAGGAACGCACCGCTCGCCGGGGTCGCCGTCGCAAGGGAAAAGGTCCGCCAGACACGCGCCGGACCGGATTGCGCCCGCACCCGCGCGGGGTGTTCGGGGAGGCCAGCCCACGACGGGCTACTCCGCCCCTTCCGGCAGGTTCGACAGGGTGTCGGCGTGGTCCAGGTGCGGTTCCTCGACCGGCTCCGGCGGTTCGAGTTCCACGTCCTCCAGGTCGGCCCCATCCCACTCGGCCAGCTACGCCGCCGCGGCTTCGCCGCGCTCCCCTTCCTGCCACCGCTCGGACTTGTCGTCGTACTCGCCCTGGCGGCGGTCCCGCACCTCCTCGACGGAGGCGCGGGCGCCGTCGAGGGCGCCGTTGCACCCCTACAGAACCGCCTGGACGCCCGGACCGCGTAGGTTCGCGCAGGCCACTACGGCTGCCGCGGCGTGCCGCGCGCCGCGGTCGACGGGGGGCAACCCCGGCGGCGAGGAGCGCGGCCGCCTGCCTGCGCCTCCTGCTCAGCCGCGGCGGGGCGGCGGCACCGCCTTCCAGGTCCCAGCCTTGCTCTTGTTCCTGGACGCCATACCGCACCTCCGAAGATACCATGCCGCCTAGGATGACCGCCCGGCGGCCCGCGATGCTCTCGATGGCCGCGCCCCGCCGAGCCCGCGTCCGCCGTATCGGACACCACCGCAGCCAGCTTCACCGTGCGCAGGCCGGTGGTTCCGCGGCCGCCGGGGAACGGGGCGCTGCGGCCTAGGCGTCGCCGCCTGCCGCCTCCCACGCGCGGGGGTCGTCGACGATGCGCCGCATCTGCGCCAGCCACGCCTCGACCTCCCGCTGCGCCGCCGCGCGGGCGTCCGGGTCGGCGATGGCTGGCGCGGCCATGAGCGCCTTGCGGGCGCCCTGGTGTCCCCTCTCCAGCGCCACCATCTCGGCGGCGATTCGCAGCCGCCGCAGCAACACCTCCCGGACGGGCTGGGGCGTCGACGCCTGACCCTCGCCGTCCGCCTCCCGCCACCGCAGCAGGCGCGCCAGCAGCACCTCCGTCAGATGCACGGCGCTGCCGTCGGGAGCAGTCGGGAAAGTTTTGAAGCATGCGACGGCCTCCGCCGCGATTTGCCGAGTGGTGGGCCAGGACCGGCGGCCGTCTCGCCAACCTCCGCCCGCCCGTCGCGGAGCAGCGGGTCCACCGGCATTCCGAACGCTCTCCCTCCCGCCCGATCGACCGCTTGATCGGCTCAAAGGTTGCCCAAAGCGCCGGACCGCCGGGCGCATCCCTCACGCTGTCGGTCAAGGGCGGCCAGACCCGGATGTCCGCCGACCACCGCACCACCGCCAACTTCGTGCGGATCGACAACACCATCACCAAGCTCGCTGCGGTGGGGCACCCGGGCCGCGGCTTACCTCACCACTAAAACGGCGATCTCGGGGCCAGCCGTGAAGGACCGCGCCAACCCATTGATTTGGCCCGCTTCGGTTCGACGTGCTCGACTCCAACACCGACAGCGGCGGTCGGCGAACGCCACGCCAAACCGGAACAAACTCCGCGCCTCGCCGCGCTCCGCGGCCCGCCGGGCTCGCGTCCGACGCCGATTTGGCCACCATCGCGCCCGTCGCCCGACGCGGACGACACGCAGCGGGACCGGCCCGCCGCGGAGCAGCACGGGCGCAGTCCGGTCGCCCGCCCATAGGGGAGCCGTGCCATTGGGAACCACGATGCCGACGGTGGCCTACCCGTCCGCCATCTTCCACGCAGACCCGCCCGACCTTTCAGCCGACTGGTTGGCGTGGCCCGCCTACAGCTTCGATCTGACCCGCGAGGAGGTCTTCGCCATCGCCGCGCACGGGGTGGCGTTCCTCGATGCGAGCGGCGCGCCGGGCGGCCCCGACCAGGAAGGCTTCGTGGACGCTTTGGAGGCGGGCGGCGACGGCGCGCGCGCGGCTTGGGGCAGGGCGGCGGCCGCGAAGCTCGCGCGGATGGACGCCGACACCTACGGGCGGCTCGTGGCCTGGATCGAAGGGTTCGCCCACGGCTGCGGCGCCTCTCGGCCGTAGTCCCGCAGGCGGACGACAGGACGCTCACCCGAGACGCGCGCCGCGGCGCGGCGCTGGCCAACCGGCGGAGTCCTTCGGACTCCGCCTCCACCTCAAGGACAAAGCCATGGATGACGACACCAGCCAGTACGCCTCGCCGGAGGAGTTGGCGCGCCACCGGCGCGGCGGCGAGAACGTGCTGATCCACGCCATGCCCGACGCGGGGCCGCACGCCGGGGAAGCGGTCGTCGTGGTCGCCGAACGCGCCCAACTGGATGGAGCGATCAAATCGATCCTGACGCTGGGCGGCAACCGCCCGCACCACCTGGGGGTCCTGACGCGCTCGGTGCGGCGCGCCCTCGCACGCCCCGAGGAGCCGCACCAGGACGGTGACCTCATGCTCGACCTCACCATCCTGTTCGCCCACAGGCTGGTGGCGGGCGGCGCCTCCGAAGTGCTGGAGGGCAGCGGCGTGGCGACTTTGGCGCTGATCATCGAGCCCGACGGCCCCGGCCTGACGTGGCGGGAGCGCGGCATGCTCGACCCGGAACTCGAACGCGCGCTCAACGTGCCCACCACGCCGGGGGTGGTGATGTTCTGAACCGGCGCGCGCCGACAGACCGGTTGGTGAAGGGTCGCGGACTCCGCGCCTTGGCTTAGCGGATGAAGCAGGAGCCTGTGGCGCCGGAGAGTGCGCCTTTTCACGCGCGGGGGGCCGGACGCCGCCCTGTTCCGCCCGCAATTCGTTTGAAGAGGAGAGACGCGATGGACACGGAGCCCGGCGGAGCGCCGGACGACGGGGACAGGATGCGGTTCTACAGCCGCGAAAAAACGTGGCCCGACTCGTGGCTGGTGCCCGACCCGTCCGACCCCGACATTTCCGCGGACGATGTGCTGGAAGCCCTCTTGGCAGACATGCCCGATTACGCCGAAGAGGCGCTGGTCGCCGCGTGCTGGGACAAACGCTCGACGCAGGCGGTCCGGCGCGCGGTGATCGCCGCCCCGAACGAGTGGCGCGGCTGGGTGGCCCGTTTCTTCCACCTCCGCTTCGCCGAGGGCCGCGGGCCGCGCCGCCAGCACCGGGCGGCGCTGGTCGAGGCGTGGACCCACGACCACGCGGCGGTGGGCGCGGCGGCGGGGGGCCGGGCCGCGCTGCGCCGCATGTTCGCGGACGCGGAGAGCAAGGTGCCGGTGCGCCTCGGCGACCCGGTGGTCCTCTGGCGCGGCTACTCGGTGGACGACCCGCTCCTGCGCCGCGGGGTGTCGTGGACCACCGACAAGCGGGTGGCGGCGTGGTTCGCCCAATTGCCGCGTCCGGTCTCGCCCGTGGTCCTGCGGTGCGTGGTCCCCCGCACGGCGATCCTGCACTGGTCGGACGAGCACGGGGAGCGCGAGGCCGTGTGCTTCGAGACCGACGGCGCGACGGTCGACGGCGACCCGGCCGAATGGGCGCGGCTCGCCGCCGAGACCAAGACCTGAACGCCCCGGCCTACCCCGCCCGTGAGCGGCCCGGCCAGCCGCGGGCGCGGCGCGCCCGGCGGAAACGCAATGCCTTGCGTCACCAGAGCGGGGCATTGCGTCGCGGGAGCCGCCCCGTCAGCAAACGAAAAGCATTGTGTTTCCGGAGGTCGCCGTGGCTGTGCTGGACCCGGGATGGATCGTCCTGCTGGCGCTGGTGGTCGGCGCGAGCAAGATCGAGTGGACCGGCGACAGTTGGAACCCGATCGTGGGCTGCTCCATCTGCACCACGGGCTGCTCGCGCTGCTACGCGATGTGGCATGCGCTCCGCCTTTCGGGGAAGCCGGGCAGCCCTTACCGGGGCACGGTCGAGAAGGTGAAGGGCCTGCCGGTCTGGACCGGCGTGGTGAACTGGAACTCCGACGCCAAGCGGTACGCGATGCGCCACCTCAGACCGAACCCCGCGCGCCCGCACCGCATCTTCGTCTGCTCGATGAGCGACCTCTTCCACCCGGAAGCGCTCCGCCAGGGCATGACGCTCTGGGTGTACCGGGAGATGGCCCGCCACCCCGGGCACCACTACCAAATCTTGACGAAGCGCCCCGAACTCGCGCTCGAATTCTACCGCGAGCACCCGGAGTTCTCCTGCCTGCCCGGCGTGTGGCTGGGCGTCAGCGTCGAGCACCAGGACACGGCGTGGCGGATCGACACGCTGCGCGCCATCCCCGCCGAGGTCCGGTTCGTGAGCTTCGAGCCGCTGCTCGGCCCGATCGCGGGCGTCAACCTCGCGGGGATCGACTGGGCGATATACGGCGGCGAGAGCGCGAACCGCGTCGAGCGGGCGCGGCCGATGCGGCCCGAATGGGTGCGCGGCGTGCGCGACCTCTGCGCCGCCCTCGGCGTCGCGCAGTTCTTCAAGCAATGGGGCCACTGGTACAGCCGCCGCAACGGGCTGGACGGCAAGGGCGGCGGCGATCAGGCGGTGATCGACGGCAGGCGGTGGGACGAGTACCCGGTGGCTCCCGCCGACGCGCGACGGGAGATGGACCGCCTCCGCGCCGCCCTGGCGTCGGCGACGCCGCCCTCCAGGGCCTCCGCCAGGACATCATGTCCTCGGCGCACCGCGCCCGCCGCCAGCGCGCCGACGAACGGGCCGGTGACATATGGCCGCGTGTTTCCGCCGTCATCGGTGACCATCCGCCGGGCGCCGACAACGAGGCCATCGCCAAGGCTTTGACCGCGGCCGGGGTTCCGACTCCCGGCGGCGCCCGGTGGTTCCGCACCCAGGTGGCGCGGCTGCGGCGACGAATGGAGGGGTTGTAGCCGGAGGCTCTTCACGGGGCGCGGGCTGGCAGGGACACCGGCCCCGTGTCGGTCCGGCGCAATGCGATCATGGCGGTCCGCGGGCGGCGCAAGCTGCCGACCGCCCACGCGGGCGCGTCCGGGCGGGAGAGCGTCCGCGTCCACTGCCCGGTGCCGACGGCCCACCACGTCGATGCCTCGCCGGTGGCGCCGTGGTGCGAACTGCGCATCGGCCTCCGGCACTGCCGCGTCGAGCGGGTCGCGGTGCCCAAGGTGTTGGACAAGCCCCACCCCGACGACCGCGGGCGCCTGCTCGCCGCGTGGCTCGCGCTGGAGAGGGACCGTCCCCAAGCAGCGCCGCAGAGATGAGGTGCGACGGGGCGTCGGGCGCGCGCTACAAGGCGGTTTCGACGAACTCACGCAGCGTCAACCCGCTTCCTTCGAAGCCCGTCAGGAACACGACCTTCCCGCCCTGCCGGTGCGCGTCGGCGAGCGCGCCCGGCTTCCTGTCCAGCGTGAGGACAACCCCGAGGAACGCCCGCGCCGCGAGGGCGACATCGGCCTCGTTCCGGCGCAGCTTCACCTCCGGCTTCCGCGGAGGATCGTCGCTGCGCCAGGGGGTGTGGGCCGCGAAGTCTCTCTCGTCCTCGGTGATGAACCGGCCCGAGCCGAAGCCCATGGTCCGCTGCTCCTCCGGCGGCAGGTTGTCGTCGCGGAAGCCGAAGTGCCCGTCGACCTCGACCCCGCACCGCCCGATCGTCCCGTTAATGAAGGCCCTGAGTTCGGCCCTGCGCTCCGGGATGGCCGTCACCTCCATCTCGCCCTCGCGGGTGATCAGGATACGGAACTCCCCCGGCGGCAACTCGGCGCACAGGTCGAGGCGCAGATCGAACAGCAGGTCCCAAACGTTGTTGTCGAGGTAGGTGTCGATGACCATGCCCGCTTCAGCCTTCTCGGCGTTCCAACGCTCCATGTCGCGCCGGTTCCGCTTGACAACGCTTCCGGCGTTTGGCGAAGTTCCCAATCTGTTCTCTTGAGGGGACTTGCCGATGCCGGACCGATCCCGCGCGCTCCCGCCCGCGCAGCGGAGCCGCCTGCTGGAGGTTGCGCGCGCCTGCCGGGAGGAGTGCAGCAAGGCATCGGCGGTCGTCCCCGTAGCGGACCCGGCCTTCGCGCGGCTCTACGCGGTGGCGGAGGAGATCGACGCGCTGACGGCGGAGTTAACCGGCCAGCCGACGCTGTTCGCCGCCGCCGTCCGGGCCGGCCGCCTCCACTGACGCGGGCGGGGCGCCGGACGGCACGCCGCCGCCCCTCCCCGCCCCGGACGGCTGCGATGCGAGCGAGGCGCGGATGGACCGGTCGCCAGGGCGCCCGGAGGGTGCCACCGTCGTCCGCGCGGCAATTTGGCCACACCCGAAGGGTTCGCGCGCGCGGCCCCCCGCCCGGCGGCTATCTGGCCTCGGCGGGCAGGAGCACCTTCAGCACGTTGCCGAGCAGGACGAGCAGCGAGCCGAAGCCGTAGGTCAGGACGAAGGCGAAGCCGAACCGGTCCCGCCTCGCCTCGATGTCGCGGCGCATCCCCGCGGCCTTCCTCTGGACATCCTCCAAGTGGCCCTGCATGCGGTCCTGCGGCACGTCGTAGCCGACGACGCGTTCCGTGCCGGTCACCTCCGCCAACCTGACCAGCCCGAGACCGTAGTTGTACACCTGGAAGCGGCGCACCTCGCGCTCCGCGTCCGCGTCCTGTGGCCGCACGGCGATGATGGCGTTGAAAAGGGCGTTGGTGGACTGGTAGGTGCGGTACACGTCCTCGGCCGCGTCGATCCGCCGCAGCGCGGCGTTCGCCCTCTCCAGCGCGGACTGCTGGAACACCCACGCGGAGAAAAGGACGACGGCCCCGCGGACGGACAACAGTTCGTAGAGGGCCTTCCTGTTCATCGCCACCTCGGCGTCGCGGCGGCACAAGTTGGCCTCCGGCGCCGTCGCAGGCGTCGGCGGGGGCTCCCGGCGGGGACGGCGCGGGGCTCGCCGGTGTCCGCCGCGCGCGTGGCCGATCCATCGGGGCGGCGCTGCGCGTCGATGGCTCCTCCCGGCGCCGCGCACCAGGGGGCCGTGGACATCTTGGAGCCGTGCACGCGGCCTACGGCGTGACGGGGCGCACAGCGCGCGCGGCGCGGGGCGACCAACGTCGGGGCGGCCCGACCGGCTTCATCCGGAGGGCGCGGGCACGAAGGAGGCTCCGATGCGCGCGTCCCGTGGAGAGGACCGGCCCGCAGTCGCAGGCACCGACCCCGACGCGCTGCTCCGCATGCGCCTCGCCATCGCCGACGCGGCCTTCGTCGCCGAGGGCGTGACGCTCGGGCTGTTGCTGAGGTGGGCCGGGCGGGCGGCGCCGCCTTTCGACGGCCTGCCGCCGCCGGTCCTGCGGCGGCGCGCTCTGGACGACGGCGCGCGCCTCGGCCGACCACCGACGGCGTGCGGTCGACAGGGGCGGCATCGCCGGAGGTCCGTCGACGCCTTTCCGGGCGGCGCTCAAGGCGAGCCCAGCCGCTCCCCGCCGGGTTCGACAGCCTCCTGGCCAGGAGGGGCGACGAACGGCGGCGCCGCCGGATGCAGCGGGGTACGAATGGGCCATTCCCATGCGCGATGAAAAAGCGGCCCTCCCCGTCGATGGGAAACCGCGCGCGGGGGCACCCGCCGCCCCGGCACCATCCCCGGCGGTGGAAGTCTCGAAGGTCGTCGATTTGATCATCGGCAAACAGACCCAGTTCTACACGCTGTGGGGCGTGTACACCGCCGTCCAGTTCGCCGCGGGCAGCTTCGGTTCCGGGCACAAGGTGGTCCCCGGCGCCGCGTTGGCGGTTTTGCTCGGCGTGTGGGCCTTCAACCTCGGGCACCTCGGATTCTTGCTGCAATGCCTGAAGCAGATCAACGAGTTGCGCGCCGCCCTCTGCCATGGCCTCGACCAGAACGATCAGCAGTACGGATCAAAGTTGAAGGTCGCGCTCAATGACCTGCAACAAGGCGACTTCTTTTGGCGGTTCTACCGGCTGAGGGACGGCCGAGGGGGGTACGTCATGAACTCGGCCGTGCATTTCTTCATCGATGCGTGCGCGTCCCTGGCTCTGATCAGGCGAATGGGCAACCCGGCTCCGGGCGTCGGGACTGATTTCTTCTAGGACACACACCAGGGTCGAACCCCGATCACCCCGGTCGTGGCGGTTGGCCAGCGGGCACGATGGCAGGGCGGGCTGCGGCCGAGCGGGGGCGAGCGCGAGGCCATCGCGCCGGGTCGGGTGCGGCCCGGGTTTCGACTGCCCCGGTGAAGGGCCGCCCGTGTCCGGCATGGCCGCCGCCCTGGGGTCAGGGCACCTCCCCGGCGAACGCCGCGCGCAGGCGACCGATGCGCTCGGCGTCCTCGGCGGCCACCGCCAGCACCGCCCTGGCCCCGTCCGCCGTGACCGCCAGCGCCGCCGCGAAGTCGCGCCCGCCCTCGGCCATGTGGCGCCGGGCCAGCCGGTCGAGGAACAGCCCGACGTGCTCGTCTTCGCCGGTGCGCTCGACGACGACGACGAGGAGGCGCCAGCCTCCGGACTTGGGCAGGGCGGCGAGCGCGGCGCGCTTCATGGCCGCTGCGAGGTCCGCGTCGGCGGGCACCAGGAAGGTCCGCTTCACGTCGCGGACCCGGCCCAGGTAGGCGCGGACGCGGACCGCCCTCGCTCGATCCGGTTCGGTGCGCATCTCCATCCCGGCAGGTTGGCACGCACCGGGGCGGCCGGGGAAGCGGCGGCCCGGGGCGGCGGCCCCGCGTCGTGCAAACACGACGAAACCGGGTCGGCCGGACGGCCGTTGGCGGCACGGCCGGGCGACCGGCGAGCGGCGACGGGGGATCGGACCGGTGAAGCTCTTCCTCGACCTCGACGGTGTGCTGGCCGACTTCGACCGCGGCGTCCAGGAGGTCACCGGCAAGCGGCCGGAGGAACTGCCGCTCAAGGTCATGTGGGCGGCGTTGGCCCGCGCGCCGCGCTTCTACGAGACGCTGGAGTTCATGCACGACACGGAGGCGCTGTGGCGCTTCTGCGAGCCGCACCGGCCCACGATCCTCACCGGCCTGCCGCTCGGGACATGGGCGCCGGAGCAGAAGAGGCGCTGGGTGGCGCGCATGCTGGGCGCGCACGTGCCCGTCGTCACCTGCATGGCCCGCGACAAGCCGCGCTGGTCCGGCCCGGGCCACGTGCTGGTCGACGACCGCGCCTCAGCGCGCGAGGGCTGGGAACGGAGGGGCGGCGCCTTCGTCCACCACACCTCGGCGGAACGCAGCATCGCGGCCCTGCGGAGCCTCGGCTTCACCGCGGAGCGGCCCGCGCCCCCGCAGGACGAGCAGCCCGAGGACTGAGCGCCGCACAGGTAGCGTCGTGCTGGCGAAGATTGCCGCGCCTCGGGAGGTGTGCCGCACCTCACGGCCTGCACGGCGGGCACCGCATAACGTGGGCGGCGCCCCCGACCGGCTTCCCCGGAGGTGGCGAAGGCGGACGGGGGTTCCGATGCAAGCATCTAATGGCGACCACCGGCCCGCCCCCGCTGAGGCCGACGCCGACGCGTTGCTCCGGGCTCGCCTCGCGGTCGCGGACGCGGCCTTCGTCGCCGAGGGCGTGACGCTGGGGCTGCTGCTGGAGTGGGCCGAGCGCGCGCCGCCGTTCGACGGCCTGCCGCCGCGTGAGCAGTGACATGCGCGTCCCCCACTGGCCGCTCTTGTTCGCGCTCCTCGTGACGGGCGCAAACGCGCTCGCGCCAAGGCAGCGGACCACCAACGAAGCGAAGGAGGCGCGCGAGGCGGACGAGGAAGCAAGCCAGCAGCGCCTCGACTACCTGCTCGACATCTACAAGCTGTACCACGGCCACATAAACACGATGTTCAACTACTTTCTGATCATCGCTGGCCTGATCGCCACCGCATACGTCCAGTCCATGAACGTGGCGACGCAAATCGACAAGGCGGTCCCGGCCTGCATCTCCCTCTTCGGGGCGTTCATCTCGTACATCGCCCTGCGCATCCACATACGCAGCCGCGACATGCTCGACGCGATCGAGCGCGGATTGTGCCGCGAGGAGGGGAGGATGTTCGAGCCGGGCCGCGGCTTTCTAACGGCAGACTTGCCGAGGCGGGGGCTACTGGGTCGGCACAAGCACCAATTCCGCATCACCTATTGGGCGTTCGTGTTCGCGTTCGTCGCCATGGCCGCCTACGCATGGACGCTCAGGCAGGGAATCGACATTGCGACGTTGTTCTGCAAGCTCGTCATCCGGTAGGAGGCCGTCCACGCGTCGACCGCCGCTTTCACGGCCGGAAACCGATCAGCCGAGCGGCGGTGGCGGCGCTGGATCGGCGCACGCTTCCGGCGAGCGCCGCCGCCCGTCCTTGTCCACGTGGACGAGGCGCCGCGGCACATGCCGGGCGGCCCGCAGCGCGTCGGCCACGCCCATCCGCTCGGCGGCGTCGGGGCCGGGGTCGGCGAGGCCGAGCACGTAGCCGCCGTCGCGCAGCCCGGGCGAGCGTTCGACGACGACCGGCGTCATGCCCCGCTGGCGCAGGAGCAGGGCCAGCGACAGCCCGGCGATGCCCGCGCCCGAGATCAGCACCCTCACCGGCCGATCCCCTGCACGACTTGCGCCGGGCGGCGGAAACGCCGTTGGCCATATCCCCTGGGGCGCGTCCCAAGGCGGTCGGCCGGACCGGCACGCCGCCGGTGTTCCGCTCCGCGACCGGTCATCCGCTTCCGCGGCGAAGGTCCGGCGCCGGACGCCGCGGCAGCCGGTCGAGCCAGCCCAGGTCCCGGCGCAGGAAGGCGCGGGTGCGCCGCTGCCCCGGGCTCCCGTCCTCCAGCCACAGCCGCAGCGCGCGCAGGAACACCAGGGTCAGCCCGACCTCCTCCGCCTGCCGCGGCAGGCCGCGCGCGTCCAGCCGCGCCGCCTCCAGCGCCCAGTGGATCAGGCGGGAGAGGCTGAACGCCATCGGCACCCAGTGGTGCGGGTGCGAGGGGTGCAGCTTGGCCCGGATCATCGAGCCCACCGCCCGCCTGTGCGCCGCCTGGGCGTCGAACCAGCGCATCAGCGCGGCGTGCACGCGCGCGCTCGGCGGCACGCCGCCGAAGCCCGGTGCGGGCTCGCCGCCGACCATGGCGCGCAGCGCCCGGGCGAACCACGCGTCGGCGATGGCGTCGGCGTCGCGGAAGCGCTCCAGCACCGCCGAGAGCGGCACGCCGAGCCGATGCGCGACGAGGTGGAGCCGGAGGTCGTACCAGCCGCCCCTGTCCTCCTCGGCGATGGCGAGCGCCGCGTCGACGATGCGGTCGCGGAGCGGGTCGGGATCGATGGCGAGGTCGGCCATGGCGTCCTCCACAAGGGGGTGTGCGCGTTGCCGCCGATATGGGGAGCGCCGCGGTCGGTGCCGGTGGCGCGGGTTTCCGTTGACCGTTGCGCTGGCGGGGACGCAGCGTCCTGGGGCCGGGACCGGCACAGGCTTTTCTCCCGCGCCGGGACCGGCGGAGGACGGGGAGGAAGGCCATGTACGCCATGGTCAGGAGGTACGCGGGCAAGGGCGGCCTGATGGACAGGCTCGCCCCGCAGGTGCAGGACGGCCTCGTGCCGCTGCTCAAGGCCGCCCCGGGCGGCAAGGCCACCAGCGGAGCGTTTGAGGTGTTGTGGGGCACCCGCAGCAGGCGGCGGTCGGCGGCCCGAGGAGACCGCCGGATGCACGCGAGGCGTGCGCGAGCGGGCACGCCCACCCTCTCACCCTGTGGCGAGCAGGCTTCGCCGACTTAGGACCCGCCGCCCTTCTGCTCCTTCTCCTTCTCCTGCACGGCGTCGAGCACGCGGTTGGCGAAGCTCCACATCGTGTCGCCCTTCTCGATGTGGACGTGCCCGGCCGCCTCCACCCCGCCCGCGATCTGCTGCTCGATGGTCGCCTTCATGGCCTGCCCCGGGGCGTCGCCGCGCCGCGCCCCCGCGATCATGGCCCGCGCCTTCTCGTAGTCGTCGCTCATGCCCGCCTCCAAAGACGCACCGAGCCTCCCGACCGGGAGCGCGGCGGTGAACACCCTGTGTCCGAAACCCGCAGCACGAACACGTCCGCCGTTCTGTCCCGCGCGCGGCGCCAACCCCGACGACGCGGCGCGCGCCGCCGGTCCCAAAACCGGCCAGCCGCGACGCGGTTCCTGGCCTGACGGGCCTTGTCGCCCGGTCCTGACGGTGCGCCACCGTGCACGAGACCGTCCGCGAACCGGTGCGGGCTGTGGTGGATGACGCGCCGCGCCGCGCCGAGCCGTCCAGCGGCCAGGAGCGGCGCCTGATCCCGCCGTTGCGGCCGCCGCCGCGGATGCGTGCGCACGCCCGCTGGCGAACCGTGTGGATGGCCCGGGACGTATCGGAAATGATATCGGCCCAGGGAGGACACCATGAAACGCTTCGCACTGGCCGCGCTCACGCGCGCGGCGCTCTGGCTGGGGACGATCGACGGCCGTCGCGCCGCCGCGCAGCCCGGCGCCTGCCGCTCGGCCCCGGAGCACGTCGAGTTTCAGTACCGCCCTTCTTACCGGCAGGACCGCCGCTACTCCCGGCAGGAGCGCCGGGCCGAGCGGCGGGCGTGGCAGCGGGAGCGCGAGCGGCAGGCCGCCCGGCGGGAGTACCGCGCCGGGCGCAGGGACAGCTACGTCGGCAGGCGCTACTGAGAGCGGGCAGAGGCGGCGGCGCGGTGCCGAAGCTCCCCGCCGCCGCGGCCGGACCGGGGACGCGGATCGCTCAGTAATAGCCCCGCCGGTAGCCGCTGCGGTACCCGCCGCCATAGCCGCTGCCGTAGTAGCCGCGGCGGCTGGGCGCGGTCAGGGCGCCGCCCGCCGCGCCCAAGCCGCCGCCGATCAGCGCGCCCGTGCCGATGCCGCCGCCGGTCAGGGCCGACACGCCCGCCCCCGCCCCGGCGCCGAGCAGGCCGCCGGAGACGGCGCGCTCGCCCCGCGAGTAGCCGCAGCCCGCCAGGGGCACGAGCAACAGTACAGCCAAGAACACCCGCATGACGTTCCTCCCTTGGTACGACATCAGAGGAACGCGCGGCGGGCGCAACGGAAGGCGGCGGCGGGGCACGGTCGATCGGATGTGATCAGAGGAGGCACGACGGCGGGCCTTCTTCCATCCTCAGGCATGTGCTGGCCCGCCCTGCGCTCGGGCGCTGCGCGGCGCGGCGCGGCTCCGCCATCGGGACGGCGCGGGCGGCCAAGGTCGCCCGGACCCGGAGCCGCGCCGCCGCCCACAGGAGCGTCCGCGAACGCCTCGGACCGCGGCGGATCGGAACGCCGCTTCGGGCGCTTCCAGGCCACGCCCGGCAACACGGGCGCCGCTCTTGGAGGCCAAATGCACCACGTCATCCTTTCCGCACTCGCCATCGCCGCCACCGTCTCCGCCGCCGCGGCGCAGACCCCTCCCGCCCAGCAGGCCGACCAGCCGCAACTGCGCTTCTCGCCCGTGACACGCAGTTCCGATCCCGTGGGGGTCGTTTACGCCTCGCCCGCGCCGGGCGGCTGCCTGCCGGTGTTCGGCGCGACGGCGCGGCCGGATGGCAACACCGCCCAGGGCGCGGTCTACGTCCCCCACGGCTGCCCGCGCGCGGTGGCCGCGGCCGCCGAAGGCGCGACGAGGCGCTGAGCCCCCGGGCCGGACCCGGCAGGGCCTTTGGACGGGGCGCCTACATGCGGCCGTTCAGCACCACCCCTCCCCGCTGGCCCGCTCGACCCGGAGGAGGGTCTGGTTCACACCCAGGAACGGCATGCCGAGGTAGACGCGCGCCACCAGCACGTCCGCGGACACGCGCGTCGCCGCGAGGCCGTAGCCGCGCCCGTCCCGCGGGTCGTAGAACGACCCGGCGGCCCAGCGGCCGGGCTCGTCGGGGACCGGCAGCAGGCCGTCGAGCACCGCCACGCCGCAGAGCGGGCGGTCGCGCAGCCCAGGGTCCGGGTTCATGGTGTCGCGCCTCGGGCGCCCGGCGTCGTCGCGCGGCGTCCGCAGCCACGCGATGCGCCCGCAGAGCGCGTCCCCGTCCGCGTCCCCGCACGGGGCGATGGCCAACGCGACCTCGCCCTCGATCATCCAGACACCCTGGACCGGCGGATCGTCGGCGGCAGGGGCGGCGCGGCCCGGGGCGGCGAGGAGGAACGCCG